>JARLHO010000059.1 GCA_031292215.1 Syntrophobacteraceae bacterium
ATCGGCCACACCCTGGACCGGACACGGACAAGGGTGCTGTGGCCGCTATTCGCAAATGGCTCGAACAGCATGGAGTAAAGCCATGAAAAACATAATGGAGATTGACGGGCAGAAGGCCGTTATTTCTTTTGACCCGGATATCGGCATGTTTCGCGGGGAATTCCCGGGGCTTTCCGGAGGCGCGGACTTTTATGCCGCCGATGTTGAGGGTTTGCTGACTGAAGGCAGAATGTCCCTTCTGATTTACCTGAAAGCTTGTGAGGAGCGCGGGACTGCCCCCTTCAAGCACTACTCGGGAAGATTCAATGTCAGGATTTCTCCGGATCTACATGCGGACATTGTCAGCGCAGCCGAGGCGTCCGGAATGAGCCTGAATCAATGGGTGGAAAAAGCACTCTCACAATGCGCGCATGATTAAAGAGCCCATCTTGCGAACTCAATCTAATCCGCCTGTTCGGTACCCGAGGGATACTACGCGATCGAAACCATCACCGGGGATGGAGCGCAGGCAGGTGTTTCCACACTGAAGGCCCTTGGGGGTTACTAGTCGATCCAGGGCCATGGAAGAGGGGGCAGGCGACGGGATGGGTGAGGATCGGGAAAATCATGTGATCTGGCCACAGTCTTTTTTCATGCCCCCTTTCCTGGCCTTCGCTCAACGGGTAACGCTTGAAAAGCCAGATCGGATTTAGAGCGGAGTGCTCGTTGGAAAAACCAAAGAATTTCTTCTATGCAAACTTGAGAGCAAAAAGAACACCGGCGACCCTCAAAAGACGGCGTAAAAATATGGTCCCAACATATATGAGATTGTATAGTGGTTATAGTTTCCTGGAACGGGGCCGATCCCCGTGCCCCTTTCCAAGGCGCCGGCGGACCGTTTGGAATCGTCCCCCGGGAGATGACCTCAAAAAAAATGGCTGGCGACAGGCTAAAGGGGATCGCGCCCGGGACCCTTAGTAATTTGTCACCGTCAGATACGCTCCCACTGTTACAAGGAGTCACAAATGGAATGGCGTGAAGTGGTCGAGCATCCAAGCCTGAAAGACTTGCCTTTCAAGATCGAGACGAATGCGGAAGGGTACATTATGATGACTCCGGCCAGGGGCAGACAGGGAATATATCAGAGCCGCATTGACAAAACACTCGGTAAATTAGCTAAAGATGGAGAGACTTGCACGGAATGCCCGGTTCAAACGTCTGAGGGAACCAAGGTCGCCGATGTCGCATGGGGCAGCACCGAATTTTTCAGGCGAAATAAGGATAATGACAATCCCTACCCTGAATCCCCCGAAGTCGTCGTTGAAGTAAAATCGCCTTCCAACAGCGAAAAAGCGATGAAATGGAAAGCGGCGCTGTATTTTGAAAAGGGAGCCAAAGAAGTTTGGTTCTGCGACGATGATGGCGATATGCGTTTCTTTAATCCTCAGGGAAAATTGGAAAGAAGCGAGTTTTTCGCGGAATTTCCCGAACATATCGAAATCGACATAATCCGCTAGATTTGTCAAACGATGGCCGGCTCGCTTGCTCGGGCGGGAAGCACGATATCGGCGGCGAACTTCTTCGCAAAATAATATACGAGGCGGGAATCAGTAGCGACGATTAGGAGAAGCTGCAGGCGCCGAGGGCCGGCGTCTACGCCCTAGTTCCGGACCGCTTTTCCAAGGAACTGAAACTTTTCATCAGAATCTGTGGTTGAATCGGAACAGCCTTCATTGTGCGGACCCCACCGCGTCACCGGCTACGGCCTGCCGCTACCTGACCACTATACGTTGAAGAAGGGGACATTTACTAACTTCGGGCATGTTGACGAGCTTCCAACCATCGCTTGAGCGAGCGCCGGCTTTCTCCAGAAGGCCTTCCAACAATTAGGCCTTCCACACTAACGTCCTCATCCAGTTGTGGCCAGTGAATACCCTCGCCCCTCCCAATCAAACGGAAGTCCTTTCGCTCATCATCAGAACCATTAAGCAGCCTTGGAAACCAGGCAAGAGGAACTGTGATTGTCCGGCCATCGTCGAGGTCCACGATCAGGCTATCCTCCGTGACGGAGACGGTCCTCGCCACGGCAGCACGTATTTCAGTCGCTGAAGTATTCATCCCATGCCCTTTGAAGGTCGTCTCGCCATTTCACCACGAGCCGGTAAAGTTCGCTGATCTCAGAACGGCCGAATCCGCCGCTGTTCCGCAACCATACAGGATCGAGCCGGAATTTGGCCACTTTTTCATCCCGTTCGACATGAACATGAGGAGGTTCGTCCCTGTCACCGGCATAGAAGAAGAACCTGTATGGCCCAACCCGTAGTACGGTTGGCATCATCTTAACCTCAAAATAGTAAATGAACGGGCAATCCGCCACATTGCAAAAACACCCACGGGAGAAAAGAAATCTATTTTTAACATAAGCTCCGCGGGTTCGGCGCCGATTTTGTGCCCTCCGGTAATCTTCATCATGGAAGAGCCTTCAGACATTGGAGTTGGTTACCGAAAGTCAACACATCTCTCTTGAGCCTAAAAATCCTACAGCCCAAAATCCTCAACAAATTCAAATCATATGTTTTGCCCACCCTTTCCCCGTCAGCTCTGCAAAACAGGCGTTGAGGCAGGTCATCAAGTTGACGGAACAAATGCTCTTCATCATGACTTGATGTAAGCATTCAGCCCGATGGTAACAGGTTTCCCGTTTATCTGGGCGGTAGTAATGGTATTTCCGTGCGTACTTGCTACGACGAGAGTCTTGCCGGATGAAGACGGTGTGGGTTTTTCCAGGTCAATCTCTATGCAGAGTTTATTATCTTTGATTTCGACCTTCATGGCTATGGAGGTTTTATTCACAGGCGGGGAAGCGTTAGCCTTTCCTACCTGCTGGTCCCGAAAGGGTTCCCCGGGAACAGTCTCAATTACCACAACCGGTCCGTTTGCAATGCTGACCTTTGGCTGCGCCAGCCCGATGGGTTCTAAGGGATCGTGAGTGAATCGTCTCCTACTCTCTTCGGCAAGATCTTCTGAGATATTTATTTGTTTGAGCCGCAGCGCAAGCGTTTTCCAAGGCTCCGTACGCTCGCAGTCTGAACCCGAACAACCAGCTAACGACCTGCCCCGACATTGCTCAACACGCATCGGGCGACCACACTTCTCGCACGGGGGCTGAAGTCTGGAAACGGTTTCAAGAAGCGTCCGGTGAGAAATTTCTCCCTTCTCACCACATTTCGGGCATTTTAGGTAAGGACCGTACATTCCGAAATGCAGGGCCATTGTGTCATGACAATCTTCGCAATGCTTCCGATCATCGGGTAGAAGAGTCATTACAGTTTCCGAGAATGGATCGGCTACTGCCCGGAAGTCAACAGGTGGGCGAAAAGATGAAGTCTTCGGAGACTCAGGGTTTTTCTCTTTTTTCTCAACCTCCTTGCCCATTATGAGCTGCTCAGGAACTCGCTTCTGTTGAGGACAATCACGCCGCGCCACTTCCTCTTTTCTGGAGTCGAGGTCCGAAGAGGAAACTACACGGTGTTCCGTGTGGACACTCCTTGGCGCGCCTTCGGCTCCAATCGGATCGATGCCGCGCTGAGTCAATGTCTTCAATAGATCGTCCAGCGTGGCCTTTCGCCTGCGTATGAAGGCGGAGGCAAAGCAGCGCCAGAATACCCAACCAGCTCGCTCCAAGATGCGCTGGCGTTCCATATCTTCGCTCCATCTATCAGGACCATGGTGTCGGTCTCCATCGCACTCGACCGCAAGCCGGCCATCATTATGGCCCTCAACTACCATGTCAATGCGGTAATGGCCGATCTTCACCTGCGGCGTTACTCTGTATCCCCGTTCGGTGAGTTCGTCGAACACCTCGCGCTCAAAATCCGATTCACACAGTTTTCGCAGATCTTCAACGCGCCTTTCATCCTGTGCAAAGGGTGCGGTGAAGTGAGCGATGAGACTGCGGCGCAACCAATCCGCAGGGCTTAATTGGTCCAGTTCCACTGAACGCACCAGGTACATACGATCCCGTGCGCGAGAAGCCGCTACGTTGAACCGCTTGGCAAAGGTATCGCGGGCGAGCGGGGCGCCGATATCATTGCGTGCGGACACCATGGAAAGAAACATGATGTCACGCTCTTTGCCCTGGAAGGTTCGTGCGTCGCCACAAGTGATTCGGTGGCGCTGCATGATTTCGGGGCCAAGTTGATCCGTCAGTCGCTGCCATATCTCCAATGGCTGTTTATCCCCCAACAAGGAAACCACACCGATGGAGCGGCCCGCCATTTTCGGGTCCGCCACTATCGCCTTGATTTCCTCAACGATAAAGCGCGCCTCGGGAAGGTTCACATCGCCATTGCGGTACCCGTCTGCGACCAGAACGTCAACCAGGGGAGGATCAAGGCGCTCGGAGGCTTTTGGCAGGCGCAAGGGCCGCAGTTCGTGATTGTAGAACTCGCGTTTGGAGTATTCGATTATGGGAGCAACGCTACGGAAATGCTCTTTGAGCATCACGGCGCTCTTGGCAAAAACTACTTTGAAAAGATCGTAGATAGAGCTTAACGGCGACATCTGCGACCTATAAATTTCCACCTGCCCGCCGAGAAAACGGTCCATAAGGCTGCGAACTTTCATTACATCAAGTCCAACCACCTCGGGCGAGACCTGTTTGTCATCGCCAACGATAAGCACCTTCTCGGCCCGCAAAAGAGCCGGCAATGCAGTGAGGTCAGACTGCGAAGCCTCATCGATAACGACCAGGTCGAAGCACCCCAGCTCCGCCGGGAGCGATTCCGACACTCGGTAGTGTGCCATGATCCAGCACGGCACAGCGGGGTTTGCCTGGAAAGCTGCCCTGCGCGCAGCTTGCCGGAAAAACGGTGCGCTCTTACTATTACGGGACCCTTTGCCGATCTTCTGAATAGAGGCCAGGTATGCCTGCAAAGCGGCTCGAATACTGGGGGAAGCCTTCTCTGCCAGCTTGAGCCAGGTGCGCTTAACAACAACTTCGCGGTAGGCGCGGGATAGATCGCCTTCAATGGTGTATCGCTCTTTTGCGAGCTTCTTTAGTTTTTCGTGCGCGTCGACCAATTCCAGGTAAGTGGCGAGGCGCCTTAGTTGCCAGGCGTTGCGCAAGTTGAGCGGCAGCAGGGTGTCCACCGTACCCGTTAGAGGCTGCTTGAGTAGCTCGGCAAATTTCGGCGCTCCGGAAGCAGTCACTTTTTCGCAGATCTCGCGCACAGTGGAAAGATGAGTGCTCAGTCCCTGCACACGGGAAAGTTCCGCCATCAACGCAGACCATTCGGCCTGCATTTCTGCGTCTGCAAACTTCGGGTTGCCCAGCGTCCCGGCGATAAATCCCCGGATCTCATCGACTACCTGGCCCGTTCTACCTTTCAGCACATTCTGAATGCGCTCCTTGTTTACCCACACATTAGCAAGCCGCTGCTTCATCAGATGGTGACTAAGCGCCTTTTCCAGTTCAAAGAGGTACTTTCCATTATCTGTGACTTCGCGCGTATGAGGCCATGTGGGGAACACTTGCGAGGCCGCCTGTCTCACCTGGCCCTGCACAGCCACCATTTCTTTTACCTGGAGATAGAGCCGGAAAGCCTCTGCGGCGGCCAGACAATTTTCCGGCTTGTCGCTGGCTACAGTTTCCAAGGAAAGTTCATTGGCAAGCGCATTCCAGCGATGGCTCAGCTCGCATAGGCATGTCAGCAGCCCAAAATATTCAAGAACATGCTTCCAGCTCGCCGCATCAGCGGGCGGAGCGCCGAGAACGCGGATGCTTTCAAGCTGCTTTTTTTGCACGGACTTTCCGAACAGGCCTTTTAGACCAAAAGGTTTCTTGCCTTCGGAAAGATTCCCCACAGCACCCAAAAACACTGAATCGAGTTCAACGCCTGGCGGTGCGATAACCGGACGATCAAAAAACGCATTCCGGCGCTCGGTAGCCTGCTCGAGCTCTCCACCAAGAGTTTCCAGCATCTGCAAAAGATTGTCCTTTTCGCCATTGCGCAACCGTCTGCACATGACATCGGTCCACGGCGCCTGATGATGAACTACCTCCTCTTGGAGATTGCGTAGTTTCTCGATCCTTTGGCGAAGCCCCTGCGCAAGGGTGAGCGTTTCCTGTCGCGAGTTGACCAGGGCGGGAACCTCGCCCTTTTCCACCCCTTGTTTCAGCTTTTCGAACTGTGACAAATCCCGGTGAACTTCCAGCAGTGCTTTGGAATCAGGAAACTCGACAAGCTGAGGCAGGCAAGCATCAAGGTAACTAATGTCAGCTCCCAGGTTGCGGCGTGACTCCTTTAGCCTGATGACATCTTCGTCAAAAAAACGTGGCGCGAATTCGGATTCGATGCCGAGCGCATCGGGAATCAGTTCATATTCGCCAGCGTTTTCGACCACTGCCCGCGCTGCGTCTTGCGGCTCGAATTCCTCGGTCTCCAACGTGATTTTGGAAAGATTGCGCCTGGCAAATTCTCCGATCTGGTAATCGATGTGAGCGAGGCTGCCATGAAGAGCATCAATCCGTTTATCCAAGTCCTTGATGGCGCTCGCCGTGCTCACACGATCAAGAGCCTGCACTTCAGAGGCAATTTTTTTGATGCCGTGCTCGAACTGCTTCATCCCCTCCTGTTCGCTGGTTAGAAGCGAAATCGCAAGCGGGCGGATTTCGTCCGGTAACTGTTCCCGCAGCACAGCCAGGGCCGGGTCCTTCATCGAGGTCACCAGAACCCGCTTACCCTCGGCCAGATAGTGACAAATGATGTTGGCGATGGTGTGCGTTTTGCCGGTTCCGGGCGGCCCCTGTACGACCACGCCAAGCGATACTTCCAAAGATTGAATGATCCGTACCTGCTCGTCGTTGTAAGGTTTTGGGAAGTAGAGGTCGCGGGCCTTCTTGACTCCCATAGCAGGCTCAGCATGATAGGAGGCCGATAAACCTCGAAAGGACGGAAATTCGACCCCGGGATTTGTCGTGTCGGGATCGGTTAGCACTGCTGTCACTGCAGGTGGGAAGATATCCATATCTTCCGCCTTTTTTCTCAGTTTTTCAAGGTCCTGCAAAAACAGATTGTTAGTCCGTGGGCGTGCGAAAACCACCCAGGTATCGGTAACTTTAAGTTTGTCATCTGGCCTGGGCAGCCTTCGGTCTTCCACCGGCACAACATTAGGCCAGTAGATACCGTTTACGTCAAGCTGAGTGGCCGCCGTTCGGAGCAAAGGCTCAAACGAGCCACGGTCGAACGGCGAAAAAGTTGTATTGGCCCTTCCAAAGAATTCTGTCGCCGTTTTCTCCAGCTCGGAAATACCCGGATTACCTACAGAGGCGTACCAGTCAAGCTCGAGTCGGGCCTCAATATCGCGCGGCCGGATTTCCACCTCGGCTGTCTGTGGATTAATCGAAAGTTCGACTTGCCGACCGATCAGAGGGTAGAGAACATCGGTTCCATCGTGGTTCCAGATACCAACGCCAACGCCCCAAACGAGTTCGAGTTGCGCTTCGATAATACTGCCCTCAAGCTGCTGCTTTAGTGTGAAAAGCCTGGAATAGACGGCGATAGTCTTGCGTCGAAGTCTCTCTTCTTTGGTCCAGGGCAGCCACCTTGTGTTGAGATATGCATCGAACTCGCTTCGGACTTGCGCAGCCCTCTCATATTCAGCGAGGACAATGGTAGAGTCAGGGTCGATCTGTGGCTTACCGTATTCCGGCGAATTCGCTGACGAACAATGAGTGGCTGCGGCAATCAAGCTGGCGCCATTGATTGACCCCGCAAGCCTCGGCTCCTCGGTCGGGATTTTCGAGGTCTGAACCCACGGCCTGAGAAATTTGCTCGTGATTTCCGGCGGCCTTGTCTCGTGCAGCCGCTCGATAGAAAACCAGAGTTCATCGTCGCTCTCGGCGTCACGAATGTTCACATGGATGCCGGGCAATCCCTGAATCTCATATTCGTGAAGGTTGAACAGCCGATGCTGGGGGATGGCTGCTGTGGGATTGGTCCGAAGAAGTGCAGCTTGTTTGGCAAATTCAAGAAGGGAGAGAAGACGATCTCTTTCGACGCTCATGATGCCTCGCTGGGTGGGATCAACAAGATCGATTCGGCCCCAAAGATATAATCGCTAAAATGCTATTTCAGTTGCTTATGAATCGTGTGATGCGTGTGAACCCGTTTTCGGCCCAAATCAACAAAAAATAAAGGCGAAGGCTCTGATCTTTTACTGATTCTCCACAACAGTACACCATTTTGACGCTAGTAGAGTGGAGAAAGTTGGGCAACGAGTCAGTTCATACTATTCTTCATCTATGCGCAGCCGCTTATGCCTGCCAAGGTAAACCGATCTGGCTTAGGGCCAACGGATTCGCCTTTTATCGGCAGGCAGCCGGAAGCCACGAGATCTGGTACAACAGAGGAACAAATCACTATACAACCGTACCCAACCACCCGGGCGAAATACCGGAAGGAACGCTTAGAGCTATCCGGGAAAGAGGCCCGTATCGACGGGAATGAATTCGGAAATCTCAAATAACTGGCTTCGGCCGGAGCAACATGGAGCGGATCTCAACACCTCCAGGGTTCGCCCGGGTGCGCATCCCTCATCTTTTTGAGCTTCTGGCCATTTTCGCGTAACCGTTCACCGCCGAGTTAAGCTTTGCCTCCGCTCTGAAAAAGAACCTGCCCCCGCGTGGACGGAGAAGGAAGCAATAAGAGGCTTCGCCAATCGGGCGTCCGAAGACGCAGCCCTTTCGACCGGCCGTCGTCTCCCGGCCGGTCGAAAAAGAGTTTCCCCTGTGTTCCTCTGTGCCTCCGTGTCTCTGTGGTTTGCTTTGGTTTTGTCGCGGCTAACCAGCGCTGCGTTGGAAAAGAACCTGCCCCCGGAACATCTTTTCATTGCTTTGGGTGTTCCGAAGCAACATGAGAGACTGTGGTGAACGCTTAC
>JARLHO010000060.1 GCA_031292215.1 Syntrophobacteraceae bacterium
GCTTCCCAAGTGTCGGATTTTGCATCCGTATCCTGACGCTCGCTTTCACGCTAGTCACTCGAAGCAGGAGCCGTATGCGGCAATTCCGCACGTACGGATCTGCGCGGGGGGTGCCGGGTAACCGGTATCCCTACCGCAACCCTCTCGTTCTCACACGCCGCCGGGCTTAACATAAAAGCAAAATGAAAACAAGAAAGACATGGGCCCCAAAAGCTACAGGCCACAATCGCGTCTGTCGCTACTCCCCGGGCCATTGTCTTTTCTCCGATATTCACTGCTCTTGTATCCGCCGACTCTTCCCGGAACAAATAGTTCGGTCTCTAGACCAGCGGGTGACAACGGCAATCCTGCCCGAATTTCGGGATCAAAGAAAATATTTATTCGCGATCGAATGCACGCATTTTCGCGGCAAGATACCGTAGGCCCTAGTAAAAGGAATCGTATCCGGTACTGTGGTCGCCAATTTCTCACCCCTCGAATCACCCCTTGAAATCGGATAGGGCGCTATTACTATCGTCATAGATTAAAGCCTATTTGTTTTGCTCGAGACTCCGTAACTCTGCATCAAGGAATTTATACAGTCCGAGTTAATCTCTAAAGGATGTGGGTGCAGTCTTTTGGTTTGCGTAAGGGATTGGATAAGGTTTGCCCTTACCGGTTGGTGGAAACGACTGCGGTCGCGTAAATGGCAGGAGATAGCTAAACGATGGGAAAGACCTATGAGCGCGTCAGGAAAAGCCTCGCAACCTCTCCCCGGAAATGGCTGGTGACGGGAGTCGCCGGATTTATAGGATCAAATCTTCTGGAAGCCCTGCTAAATCTCGATCAGCACGTGGTGGGGATGGATAATTTTTCTAAAGGCTACCGGCAAAATCTCGAGGATGTAAAAAGGGCGGTTGGGCCCGGGCGGTGGGGCCGGTTCGAATTTATCGAGGGAGATATCCGCAGGGGAGCGGATTGCAAAAGAGCGTGCTCGGGTGTCGATTACGTGCTGCACCAGGCAGCGCTTGGAAGCGTGCCCCTTTCCATAGAGGATCCGGTCGCCACGAATTCAAACAATGTGGACGGATTCGTGCAAATGCTCTACGCCGCAAAGAGCGCGCGCGTAAAACGATTTGTTTTCGCAAGCTCATCTTCGGTTTACGGAAACAGCGAAAAAATGCCGGCGGTAGAAGAGGAAACGGGGCTGCCCCTTTCTCCCTATGCCGTCTCAAAGCTTACAAACGAGATCTATGCAGGAGTCTTTTCGAGGGTATACGATCTTAGCTGGATCGCACTGAGATACTTCAATGTGTTCGGAAAAAGACAGGATCCCAAGGGGGCCTATGCGGCCGTAATACCCGGCTGGATCGATGCGCTTATAAACTCGAAAACGCCCGTAATAAACGGAGACGGTTATACCAGTCGCGACTTTTGCTACATTGAAAACGTGGTGCAGGCAAATATTTTGGCCGCTTCGAGCGAATCTTCGGACTCCCTGAATATGGTGTACAATGTGGCATGCGGCGCGCAAACGACTCTTAACGAATTATTACAACTCATCGAAGAGGCGCTTTTCTCCTTTACGGCTCGCGATCTACCCGGTGCGAAAAGGGTTGAACCCGAATACGGCCCTTTTCGCATGGGAGATGTTCGTCACTCGCTGGCCGATATTTCCAGGGCAAGGGAGCTGCTCGGCTACCATCCGGAATACGATGTGGCGAGCGGCCTGAAAGAATCCATCCAGTGGTATGTCCAAACGACCCGAAGATGTGAAGACATCTCCGGTAGCCAAGTCCTTTCACAGGCGCCTTCGGCGAGGTGAGGGGGGTTGGTTGAGACGCTTTTGTGAGCCGTTTGGCTACAAATCGGGCTGTCTTTTACTTCCTCCAAAGGGAGCATGGCGATGAGTAAAATTTTCGAAGCTCTGGAAAACGCCCGGGAAATGAAAATAAACAGAAAAATCGAGCTTCCTTTGGCGCCCGTTTCCTTTGCCACGCCCGTGCCGGCAGCTTTCGGACTCCAAGACGAGATGCTTCGGCTCTCCAAGGTCCTCGAACGACTCCTTTCTCAAAGCAAATCCCCCATGGTCCAGTTTCTTGGAGCAAACGGGGGGGAGGGGACCTCGACTATCGCAAGGGAGTTCGCAAGGGTTTCTTCCGATCTCATCGGCCATTCGGTGCTCTTGCTCGATGCCGACCGCCATCGTCCAAGCCAGGACCGATACTTTCGTCTCCAAAACCGGATCGGCCGGCTGGACGCGCTAAAAGATGAGGGGTTTTCCCAAAGTCTTTTCCACCGCATCGGTCAATCGCGCCTGTTCGTTAGTCCTTGCTACAACACCTCTTTTTCGACCCCCGAAATCTTTGATTCCAGGTTTGAAAACTTGTGCTGCGACCTAAGGCGTGAGTTCGATATGGTGGTGATCGACTCGGCCCCTTTAACGATTTCTCCCGACGGCCTGGCCATCGCCTCCAAAGTCGACGGTGTCGTACTGGTGGTGGAAGCCGACAAAACCGGATATGAAACGGTTTTAGGAATAAAAGACAATATCGCCCGGGTGGGCGGAAATGTACTCGGGGTGATCTTGAACAAGAGGCGCCACCATATCCCTAAGTCCATCTACAACCGCCTGTAGGCCGCAAGATAAGAACAATCGGCAAAAGAGCCTTTTCGGGTTACGCCATAAGGCCCCCGCGGCAAAAAAAAGCTTCGACTCTTTTTTCGGATGGCCGCTTTTGATCCGGCTAACGGATGTCTGGAATTCAAAAAGGAGCTTGTTCAAAACATCATGCTCTACAGTAAAGGCTACAACGAGGAAAGGCCGGCGCCCTTCAATCGGACCTATACGGGGAAACCCCGTACGGCCTGATTATACATTCTTTAAGGGAGGCAATACCAGGTATATTCCATACCCTATCCATCTTCACATTGCTCCCTTGACAAATGTTACAACCGAGTTAATTTCTTGCGCATAGGAGCGACCAAGCCACGTTTCCCATGGTCTTCATCATTCCGCTGTCGGTTTTTCGTTAAACCGACCGATTTTGACCTGTTCAAACAGCAAATGTACATTTTTTCCAAGCCAGTCGTAGAACCGTGAAGTGGGTGGGGCTTTTTGCATCTATCGACCCTGGTCGAAGCCCGCGGCGCAATTACCTGACTTTGCAAGCATCTGTTATCCAGTAGTTTCTTAAACTATTCAGGCGGTTTGTAACCGAGTCTGCGAAGCTTTGTACCTTTTGCGGGAACCATTGCTCCAAAAGGTTTGCGGCAGGGGCATTACTACCCAGGGCGCCGACATCCTGCAGGTGGAAACGGGCAGGGGGGGGAGCGCTCTCCCTTGAAAAGGTCCTGTCGGGCAAGGGGCGATGGGGCGGCGTTGCAGCTTTTGAGTGACCATCGAGAGCCGGGGAAGGGAAAGATCACATGGCTGAAAATAACTCGGTCCCATGCGTGCAGGAGGAGCGCTCGGCAGAACCTGTCGACACGTGGACGCATTCTGAAGATCCCCCTGTCATGAACCACTTCCTGGAAATCCTTTTGAGGCGCAAATGGGTGATCCTGATGTTCCTGTTCGCCGCCTTTGCAGCCATGACGGTCGTAACCCTTAATATGCCCTGGACCTACAAGGGGGAGGCATCGATCGAGGTAGCCCCCCTGGCGCCAAACGTCACCACATTTGCCGAGGTTATGAGCAATTCCTCCCCGGGCGATGAGTATACGAGGACCCAGGCGGCCATTCTTAAAAACCGCGGGCTCGCTTCGAGGGTGATCGAAAAGCTCCACATGGATAAAAACCCGGCGTTTAACTTTTACCTTGCGAAAAAAAATCCGGGCGTGATCCACCGGATAAAAGAGACTGTGGTCGAACGGGCAAGTCGTCTTTTCCATGGAAAGCTCCCCCCCTCCAAGGTCTTGTTCGAGCAAAGGGAGGCGCTTATGGACGCCTTCGATCGCGATCTCGACGTTCAAAGCACACCGGGCACCAACATAATCACGGTGGCTTTCAGCTCGACTGAGCCTTCTTTGGCAAAAGAGGCCGCAAACCAGACCGTAGACGAGTTCATGAATTGGCAGGTCGACAGGTACATCGACGCAACCAGATTTGCGAAGGCGCGGCTCGAAAAGCAGATCGACCTCGCACGTGGAAGACTTGAGAAATCGCAGTCGCAATTGGACAAGTACGCGAGACAGTGGGGAATTGTCTCACTCGCCTCAGGTTCCAACCTTGCCTTGAAGCAACTGGACGTAATCGATCAGGCCCTCGTAGAGATGGAGGCTAACCGAATAGCAAAATCGGCCTATTACCTTAACGCGCAAAAGAGCGATCCTGGTTCGTTGCAAGCGGTTCAGCAAAGCAATATGATTGGGCAACTCCAAAATGAGTACACAGCTCTTGCGAGCAAATATGAGCAACTGCGTCTGGTCTACAAGGACAACAGCCCCAAGCTCCAGGAGCTAAAGGCGCAGATAGCCTTTACCGAAAGCGAGATCGACCTGGAGGAAAAAAAGATCCTCGATGGCATACGGCAGGATTACGTGACCTCGATAGGGACCGAGCAGGCGCTGGAGGCTGTGGCCCAAAAAAAACGAACCCTCGCGCTCGATTTCAACGATAAGATTGAAAACTATAAGACTCTCCAGACTCAGGTGAAGACCAACCGGGAGGTCTACATGAGTCTTCTTAAGCGCTGCGAGGAGATCGACGCCAACGTGGGCACCCAGCTTGGCAACGTCAAAGTGTTGAGCCGCTCACCGCTTCCCGTGGCGCCTTACAAACCAAACCTTCCGTTAAATTTCCTGATTGCACTGGTTCTGGGAGTAGCCGGGGGAGTCGGCACGGCTTTCATTTTAGAAAATTCGGACACCACGGTAAAGTCGGTGGGCGAAGTTTCTCCGAGGGATTCGACCAGAATTTTGGGCGTAGTGCCCTTCGTGGGCAGGGCAGGGGGCAAACGACTGGCCGAGCGGGTCCTGACCGAGCCGGATGCAATCTTTTCCGAGGCGATACGATTTGCCCGGACCCTTATAGAACTATCGAGCGCAACGGGGGCGCCGGTACGATCGATGCTGATCGCCAGCGCGGAGCCGAATGCGGGGAAATCCACGGTTGCCGCAAGTCTTGCCCTGGCTTTCGCCTCCTGCGCAAAGGATAGGGTGCTTTTGATCGATGCGGATCTATCCGCAGGTGAGCAGCATAAAAAAAATGAGGGGAAAAGACCGGCGGGGCTCTCCGATTATCTAAGCGGGCGCTGCACCCTCGATACGGTATTGTGCGGCGCGCAGCTTCCCAACCTTTTTTCCATCTCTTCGGGGTGCGGGGCCGATTCCACCGGAGGTCTCCTTCATTTGAACGAAATAAAAAAACTCATGCTGGAGCTTACCTCCCGTTTTGACCGGATCATCGTGGATGGACAGCCCTTAGGTTCGAATACGCTCGCCCTGGCCAAAATGGTCGATGCCGTGATTTTTGTCGCCGCTATCGGCCGGACCCATCGGAAGTCACTGCAGATTTTCCAACAAAGTATGTCGAACGTGGGGGCAAATGTTCTCGGGGTAATCGTAAATAAGTACCGGGTCAACCGCTACGATTATCATTCCTGCTATTACCAGTCTTCGAGTCGTCGCTCCCCTGTGGCGGGGCCGAGGTCATCGAGCAGCTAAGAGGCCGCTGAGCGGCAAAGGAGCTCACAACCGATGCAGTGGGACCATTATCGAGTATTGGTTACAGGAGCGGGGGGGTTCATCGGGAGCCACCTGACGGAAAGACTCGTTGTCATGGGCGCCCGGACCCGCGCCTTGGTCCATTACAACTCCAACAGTTCATGGGGGTGGCTCGACCGCTCTGCCGTAAAGGACAGCTTGGAAGTGGTCGCCGGGGATATCCGCGATCAGGACAGCTTGCGGATGGCGCTAAAAGGCATCGACATCGTCTTCCACCTTGCCGCTCTCATAGCGATTCCCTATTCCTATCAAAGCCCTCTTGGCTATATACGCACAAACGTGGAAGGAACGCTCAACGTGCTTCGGAGCGCTCTTGACGCAGGGGCCCGGCTCGTGGTGCACACCTCCACGAGCGAGGTGTACGGAACGGCGGTCCATGTGCCCATCGACGAGGAGCACAGGCTAAGAGGGCAATCCCCCTATTCGGCCAGTAAAATCGGCGCCGATAAGATCGCCGAAGCCTTCCACCTCTCGTTCGGCCTCCCGGTGGCAACCGTTAGGCCGTTCAACACCTATGGCCCAAGGCAGTCGGCCCGGGCCATCGTCCCAACGATCATAACCCAGGCCCGGACAGAGCCCGCCCTAAGCCTGGGAAATCTCGAGGCCACCCGAGATTTCAACTACGTCGCCGACACGGTGGAGGGGTTCATAAGTGTTGCCGAATGCCCCGAGGCTGTCGGTACGGTCATAAATATAGGCTCGGGCCGGGAGATTTCCATTGGCGCCCTGGCGGCCCTCATCCTGGAGCTCCTGGGCGCCGATATTCCCATTGTCTCGGATCGCCAAAGATTTCGGCCCGAAGGCAGCGAAGTCGACAGGCTTTGCGCCTCAAACGGCCGCGCCCGCCAAATGGCCGGCTGGCAGCCCCGTCATTCACTAAAAGAGGGGCTTGGCGAGACCATCGAGTGGATAAGTGACCACATGGGACTCTATCGGCCGGCCATGTATACGATTTAGAGGCAATCGTTTCTCGCCCGGAACGCCCGGCGGGTCATTTGAGCCATCACACATCGTTATTCCACTTGGGGTTTTTTTAAGAGCCTTACGCGGCGCTCAAAAAATCCTCTCACCTGTAATCGATTTACCTCTGCAACTCTTCAAGCAAGGCGCCAAGGAGGATTTTGTCATGAAAGCTGTCATTCAGGCCGGAGGTAGGGGAACGAGGCTTCGCCCGTATACTTTCGTAATGCCAAAACCCCTTATGCCCGTGGGCGGGTTGGCCGTAATAGAAATCCTTTTGAAATGGCTGTGCAGAAACGGCGTAACCGAAATCTACATAACACTGGGATATCTTGGCCATCTCATTCGCTCGCTGTGTAAGGACGGCAGCCAGTGGGGACTTAACATTTGCTATTCCGAAGAGCGGGAGCCCCTTGGCACGATCGGTCCGCTTCGCATGCTCGAAGATAAGCTCACGAGCACCTTTCTTGTCTTAAACGGCGACCTGATAGCCGACCTGAACCTCCGCGAATTTGAAGGCTTCCACCGGGAGCAGGGGGGGCTCGTATCCGTGGCCGCGGCAGAAAAAGAAATCGATATCGACCTGGGCGTCATCGAGGATAAAGACCGGCGCATTCGTGGGTTTCGTGAAAAGCCGCGGCTAAGATTCCGGGTCAGTATGGGTATTTATTGCATGGAGCCGGGCGTCATCCCCCTTATTCCCAAAGGAGTCCCGTTTGGCTTTGACGATCTCATTTTGAAAATGCTGGCCGAAGACCGCGCCGTCTACAATTACTTCCACACCGGGATCTGGATGGATATAGGCCGGCACGAAGACTTTGTGAAGGCACAGGAGGTCTTTTCCGAAAATGGCCATAAAATCCTTGGTTTCTAATAGACAACCGTTATTTGCGCAGCGGAGCCTCTACGATGAATTCAACCGAGCCCAAACTGGTATCTCTTTGCAATCCGGTCCTGGATGAAGCCGAAAAGGAAGCGGTCTTGCATGTTATCGACGGAGGATGGCTTAGCATGGGAGAGAGGGTTTCGGCTTTCGAAGATGCTTTTGCCGCGCTCCACGAGGTCGATCAAGCCCTGGCCGTGGATTCCTGCACCGCCGGTCTTCACCTGTGCCTTGCGGCAACGGGTATCGGGCCGGGCGACGAGGTCCTTGTTCCTTCACTTACCTTCGTTGCGACAGTTAACGCAGTGCTATACGTGGGGGCAAGGCCGATTTTCGTAGATATCCAAAGCCTTGCAACCCCCCATATTTCGATCGAAGAAGCCGAAGACAAATGCACGAGCAGGACCAGGGCCGTGATCGTAATGCACTACGGGGGGTATCTGGTAGATCTGCCGGCATGGAGAGCCTTTGCCGATCGCAGGGGTCTGGTGCTAATAGAGGACGCCGCCCATGCTCCAGGAGTTCGGGAGGTCGGGCAATGGGGGGACGTGGCCGCTTTCAGTTTTTTTGCCAACAAGAATATGACAACGGCCGAGGGGGGAGTCGTTTTCGCCAGGGACCCCGCGGTTTTATCCCGCATGCGGACCATGCGCTCTCACGGCATGACCACCGGCACACTCGAGCGCCATCGCGGACATGCTTCCTCCTACGACGTGACTATTCTAGGCTACAATTACCGGATGGATGAAATACGGGCGGCGATTGGACTGGTCCAGCTCGAAAAGCTGCCTCGATTGAATGCGCAAAGAAATAGACTCGCCTCGCGCTACAGACAGAGGCTTGCGGAAACTGTCCCGGGGGTTTCAGTCCCTTTTGGGGCCGAACAGGAAACGGCGGCTCACATCATGGCCGTTTTGCTTCCCGAAGGCGCAGACCGGGAAAATGTGATGAAACGGATGCGCATGGAGGCAATACAAACAAGCATCCATTATCCCCCTGTCCACAGGTTTGATTTCTACAGGAGATCCTTTCGGGAGGTGTCCCTGCCCGTTACCGACCGGTTTTGCGCAAAAGAGCTGACCCTGCCGCTTCATCCGGGCCTTGGCGAAAAAGAGCTGGAAAGAGTGATAACCGCTCTTGGGCACTCTCTATAAAGAGTGTCCGGCTCTAACTGAAACGCTTGAAAAATCCACCCTCCTCGCTGTCGGCCGGCCCGGGCCGGCGGTTGACATCTCTGGTGACCTGCCATGCTCAAAAGAACAATGGACATAATGCTCGCAGTCGTTGGGGTCTTTCTGGTCATCCCCTTTTTCCCCCTGATAGCGATCTGTATCAAATTGGATTCCAAGGGGCCTGTATTCTACCGGTGCGACCGGGTAGGCAAGGACCGCAGGCTCTTTAAGATGTATAAGTTTCGAACGATGCTCGAAACGGCTGCGACGGGAGGGGGGGGCAGCCTCTGTGCGAAACTCGACCCCAGGGTGACCCGGTTTGGACGGTTCCTGAGGCGGACAAAAATTAACGAGCTCCCGCAGTTCATAAATATTTTTAAAGGCGAAATGAGCTTTGTGGGTCCACGGCCCGAAGCGCCCGACCTGGCCGAATTATATCCCGATCATGCAAAGCGCATTTTTTCCGTAAAACCCGGTCTCGTAGGACCCAATCAGGTCACTTCCAGGGGGCGAAACGAGGAGGAGCTCTATCCGGCGGGGGTAGATGCCGCGCGATTCTATGTCCAGGAAATCCTGCCTGAAAAAGTTGCAATCGATCTGAAATATGTGGATAACCCCAGCCTGATTAAGGACATAAAATTCATTGTGCTGGGTGTAAAAGAGACCCTGGCGGGGGCTATTACTCGAAGGCAAATCAGCCATGCCCACCCACAGTTCCAGCTCTTTCTAGCGGATTGCATCCTGTCGATCGCAAGTTATCTGCTCGCCGAATCAATATGCGCGGGCAGTGTTTCAACGGGGCTTCGATCCGGAATCGCTCCGACATTTATCCCGGCCCTGCTCCTCATACGCGGCGTCGGCCTCTATTGGGTCGGAGTCTATGACTCGCTGATCCCCTTCATCGACTACAAGGAGATGTTTCGCGTGGCCAAGGGGGTGACAATCGGGAGCATTGTGTTTGCCTCTTTGAATTTGGTGCGCAACCCCCCCGGCTACGGCGGTCTCACTGCGGTCCTGGACTGGTGTTTTCTGATACAGCTCCTGTCGTATACGAGGTTTGGCCTGAAACTGGCCGCCGATAGAGGCTCTTTAAAGATCAAGATCCAAGGAGGCGACCGGGTGCTGATATTTGGGGCCGGCCACATGGGAGAGCTGGCATACCGAGCCTTGCTCACCGACAAAAATAGACACGCCGAGGTTATAGGCTTTATAGACGATGATCCGCAAAAGCACGGAAAAACTCTTAACGACGCGCGGGTCATTGGCAATCGCCACCACCTGGAGGCGCTCACGCGGCTTCATAACGTTAGTGAGATCATTGTGGCCCTGTCCCGGGCCATGCCCGACCAGGTAAGCGAAATCCTCGCTATCTGCCGAAAAGCGGGTCTACGGTGCCGAGTCTTTTCACCCATGAGCGAATTTGACGAAAATTTTTGCTCCGGCGCCTCGATCCGATCCGCGGAGCTCCCGAACCTTCTGCCGATTCAGGAAATTCAATTGAAGCACTAATCGATAATATAGGGCAGGAATTTTTCCTCGAGCGCTTCATCTCAAGCAAAAAGTAAAAAAAGATGCACACCTCGCTCAAAAAATATTCGCTTGACCTTATTCTAATATTTTTAATATATGCGCTGACGCCTTTGTATATGTTGCCGTCCGGTTCGGTTCAATTTGTAGATATCGTTATTGTAGCCATGATCGTGATAACGGTCTTGAATGTCAGGGTTAGCGAATTCAGGAAAGCTTTCAAACATGCTGTGCCATTCATGCCATTTCTTGTGTGGACCGTTATAGTGAATATATTCTATACTATTTCAAGCAATAAGCTGTCATATATACTTGCATCAGTAGAACTACTATATACATTGGTGATTATGGTATGCTGTTCGATAGTTTTAAAACGAATGATCGCATCATCTGAAAACATCAACTATATGCTATATATTATAGTTGGATCATGTTTATTGACTATGCTTGTTCCATCATCTACGACGCCATTCGATACGCGCGTACAGTTATCATTCAATAATCCAAATCAGCTGGCATATTACGCGCTGCTGATTTTAACGTCGTTAGTGATAATTACTGATGTACTTATTGGAATATATGGTATAAGGCTAGTTCATGTCATAATGATTATTGCAGTAACTGCCGTAGCCGATACATTCGCATACATATCGGCATCGCGAGCCGGCCTCGTGACATCGGCGCTGATTAACGTTTATATGTTGTATATGTTTATAACATATAACGCCAAGCGAACCTTATTTGTTGGCGCCATAACCGCAGGGATAGTTCTTGTCGTTTTTTGTAATGTTGGAAAATGGCGGTTTTTGTCAAAGTCTATCGGTGACGCAACGGAGCGCTTTACAAAAGTACAAATAATAGATGAAAGAAATCTCGATAACCGATGGTTTGGATACCTGGACTACAAGGTCCCTTATTCAATCGTTTTTGGTGACGGAGGCCTCCATCGTCCGGAACCAGCCGTGGAAAGGGAAAAAATAATTCATAAAGAGGTTCATAATACCATACTTTGGAATTTTCTAGCGTACGGCATTATTGGCGGACTCCTTTTTCTGGCGGGGGCGGCCGGGTTCTACCGGCAATTGAAGTCGCCCGAGAAGTTTTTTGTGCTGCTTCCGTTAATTATTTTCAATATGACGCTCTATGGACTGAGGTTCCGATTTTTCTGGATGACCATGGCGCTGCTCTGCGCGGCGTCTTCTCTCCATTCCGGCCGGGAGGGAGAGAAGACGAGGAGTTTGCGGGCGCTATCCATTGCCGAAACGAGCTGATGACAGTCGGGGCGGCCCATTTTGCACCCCCTGGTCCCGCTCCGGCCAAGTGGCAAGGGCCGGTGGGGGGGGGGGGGGGGGGGGCGGCCCCCCCGGCGGCCGTGCCCCGTTTATTGCCCGCGCGCCCCC
>JARLHO010000061.1 GCA_031292215.1 Syntrophobacteraceae bacterium
CGACCGTCACGCTCTTTGCCAGGTTTCTGGGCTGGTCCACATCCGTTCCGCGAAGCACCGCGACATGGTAAGCGAGTAACTGCAGGGGCACGCTAAAGAGAACCGGTGATAGCCACTGCGACGAAGGGGCAATCACGAACTGGTTATCGTCTGTCCCGACGATCTGGCTCGGTTTCCCTTCTATCAGGGCAAGGACTATCCCGTCCCGGGCCTTTACCTCCTGGATGTTTGAGATCATTTTTTCAAAAAGCGGCCCCTCTTTTAAGAGCACCATCACCGGCATTTCGGCGTCGATAAGCGCTATGGGGCCGTGTTTCATCTCGCCGGCCGCATATCCTTCGGCATGGATGTAGGAGATTTCCTTTAGCTTTAGCGCCCCCTCCAGGGCGATCGGGTACAGTGGGCCTCTGGCAAGGTAGAGAAAATCTTTAAAATCTTTAAATTTTCTGGCCCATTGGCCGATCTTATCGGAATCCGAAAGAATTTTTTCAACCTTTCCGGGAAGTTCGATAAGCTCCTGGATGCACTGCTCGATCGTCTCCCGCGAGGCCTTTCCGGTTTCAGCGGCCCAGTGGAGCGCGAATAGATAGAGGGCGACAAGCTGCGTGGTGAATGCCTTTGTCGAAGCCACCCCTATCTCCGGACCGGCATGGGTGTAGATGACCCCCCGGGCCATCCTGGCGATGCTGCTTCCGACAACGTTTACGATTGCCAGGCAATGAGCGCCCTTATCCAGCCCCTCTTTTAGAGCCGCCCGGGTATCGGCCGTTTCCCCGGACTGGCTTATGACCAGCAGGAGCACCTTGTCGTCTAAGATGGGGTCACGTGAGCGAAATTCCGACGCAAGGTCCACTTCGACCGGGACCCGGCAAAGCCCTTCGAGCATGTACTTGGCCACCAGCGCGGCGTGGTAGGAAGTGCCGCATGCCACGAGCAGAACCCGTTCGATCGATTCCAGCACCGATTTATCGAGGCTTAGCTCGGGGAAATGGACTTCCTTGCGGTCAAGATCCACGACGCTTCGGAAAGTGTCGATGATCGCTCGTGGCTGCTCGTAGATTTCCTTTAGCATAAAGTGCTTATAGCCGGCCTTTTCGGCCATTATCGGGTTCCAGTTCACCTGCTGGACGACGGGATGACGCTCTTCCCCGTCCAAAAGAAACTCGATCGAGTAGCCCTTCCTGGATAGAAAGACGAGTTCCTCGTCATTTAGATAGACCACCTGGCGCGTATAGGGCAAAATGGCCGGAACGTCTGAGGCAAGGAAAAAAGCGCTGTCGGAAATCCCCATGATAAGTGGGCTTTCCTTCCTGGCAGCCACCAGCATGTCGGGTTCCTCTTCGTTTACAATGACCAGCGCGTAGGAACCTTTGAGCTTTTTCAGGGTATTTCGCACCGCTTGCTTGTACCCACTCGTTTTGCGCCGTTCGCTGTCAAGGAGCCTGACTATAACTTCTGTGTCCGTCTGGGACTCGAAATGGTGACCCGCCTTTTCCAGCTCATCCTTTAAAGAGGCGTAATTTTCGATTATCCCGTTATGAACCAGGGCAAAGGGGCCGCAGCAGTGCGGATGGGCATTTTCTTCCGAAGGCCTCCCGTGAGTCGCCCAACGGGTGTGCGCCACGCCGACCGTCCCGTTTACGGGGTTATCGACGAGCTTGGAGGCAAGTCCGCTAAGCTTTCCCTCGCATCGCACGATCTGGAGTCGGCCGCTGGCGCCGAGCATCGCAATGCCCGCGCTGTCGTAGCCTCGGTATTCCAGCCTGGCAAGTCCTTTCATCAGGATCTCGCGACCTTCCTCGGGACCGATATAGCCTACTATTCCGCACATAGATTTATTCCCTGCCTCAATCGGGTTGGAAAAAGCATGCCGGTTGGAAAATTTCACCATGAATGAACACGAATTTGTATCCTAATAAAATACGATGGCCTTGGGCAAGATCAAAATTACAGGCTGCGAATCGCCCCCCTTACGAACCGCGACAGCCGGCTTATTTTCCGGGAAGAAGTCCGCACGATATGTTAGGATTGCAAAACGGCTGCGAGGTAAAATAAGCGCATCCGTTCCAGTGTGCAACTCCGCGTAGAAGGGTTCCTATACGCTTCGTTCGATTATCGCTTCATTGTAACCAATATTTAAGGAGAGCCCGCCGATATGGATTTTGTCCATCTGCATGTCCATACCCAGTACAGCCTTCTTGACGGAGCGATCCGGCTAAAGGACCTCTTTGAGACCGCCAAGGCTTTTAATATGCCGGCCGTGGCCATCACCGACCATGGCAACATGTACGGCGCGCTCGAATTCTACGAGTTGTCCAAAAAGTATGACATGAAACCCATAATCGGCTGCGAAGCCTACGTTGCGCCAAGAAGCCGCCACGACCGGGGCAGAACCGCTGCCTCACACGATCGGGCCCAGAGCCAGGCTGCGACGGCAGGCCCGGCTGATGCGCCCGGCGATGAAGACCGAAGCTATCACCTGACCCTGCTCGCCAAAAACCTCGCCGGCTACCAGAACCTCATGAAACTGGTCTCGATGGGCTTTACGGAAGGCTTCTATTACAAGCCGCGAATAGACAAGGAAATCCTAAGGCTCCACAGCGAAGGACTCATAGCCCTTTCGGGGTGTCTCAAAGGCGAGGTCGCCTCTTTTCTTATCAGAAACCAGGTCGAGGCTGCAAAAAAATCGGCCCTCGAATACGCACAGATATTTGCACCGGGCGATTTTTACCTCGAAATCCAGGCAAACGGCATCCCGGAGCAAACACTGGCAAACGAGGGGATGGTGCGCCTTGCCCGCGAGCTCTCGCTTCCGCTGGTAGCCACAAACGACTGTCATTACCTGAAAAAAGGCGACGCCCGCGCCCATGAAATCCTTTTGTGCATTCAGACGGGCAAAACGGTCGCAGATGAAAAAAGGTTCAAGTTTCAAACGGATCAGCTCTACTACAAATCCCCCGAAGAGATGGCACGGGAATTCGCCCATGTTCCCGATGCGCTCGAAAACACCGTTGCGATCGCTTCCAAGTGCAATCTAAAACTCGAGCTGGGCAGCTATCACTTCCCGGTGTTTCCGATCGAAGAAGGGGAGACCATCGACGGGCGGTTTGAGCACGAAGTGCGGGAGGGCTTCGAGTTAAGGCTTGAGGCCATAAAACGCAAGGCCCCCTCATTTGACGAAGAAAGGCTGCGGGAGTACACGGAAAGGCTCGACTACGAGATAGGCGTAATAAAGCAGATGGGATTTCCCGCCTATTTCCTTATCGTCTCCGACTTCATAAATTATGCGAAAAGAAACGGGATTCCGGTCGGCCCGGGACGCGGCTCCGCAGCAGGAAGCCTTGTAGCCTTTGTTATGCGCATAACCGATCTTGACCCGATCGAACACGGGCTCATCTTCGAGCGCTTTCTAAACATCGAACGCATAAGCATGCCCGATATCGACGTGGACTTTTGCGTAAACGGCAGAAACCGGGTCCTGGAATACGTGACCCAACGCTACGGCAAAGACCGGGTCTCCCAGATCTCAACATTTGGCACCATGCAGGCGCGCGCCGTCATTCGCGATGTGGGCAGAGCGCTTGCCATGCCCTACAACGAGGTGGACCGCATCGCCAAGCTCATTCCCCCCACCTTGGGAATCGATCTGCAAAGGGCCATGGCCGTCGAGCCCCGCCTGGTCGAGATGCAGTCGGAAAATCCGCAGATAAAGGAACTCTTCGAGATAGCCCGGGCCCTCGAAGGCCTTACCCGCCACGCTTCGACTCACGCCGCCGGAGTGGTCATAGCCGACCGGCCCATAGTCGAATATATGCCCATGTGCGTTGGTCCGGAAGGTGAAATCGTTTCGCAGTACCCCATGAAATATGTCGAAAAAACAGGGCTGATAAAGTTCGACTTCCTGGGACTAAGAAACCTTACGGTCATAAATGACGCCTTACAGCTCATAGAGGAAAATCATGGCGTCCGGGTGATCATGGAAGACCTTGCGCTAGACGATCCGCAGACTTACGAGCTGCTAAGCCGCGCGGACACCACTGGAGTTTTCCAGCTCGAAAGCTCGGGGATGCGGGATATACTGGTGAAGCTGCGTCCGGAAAATTTCGCCGACATCGTGGCCCTTGTCGCCCTCTACCGCCCCGGCCCCCTGGAAAGCGGCATGGTCGATCAGTACATCCAGGGAAAGCATGGCGCAGAAGTCACCTACGATCTCGATATGCTCAAGCCCATACTCGAATCGACCCACGGCGTCATCCTCTACCAGGAACAGGTGATGAAAGTCGCAAGCACCATGGCGAACTACTCCCTGGGAGAAGCCGATATCCTGCGAAGAGCCATGGGTAAAAAAATCGGCTCGCTTATGGACGCCCAGCGGGACCGCTTCGTCAAGGGCGCGGTGGCAAACGGGATAGACTCCTCCAAGGCGAACCATGTCTTCGATCTCATGGCAAAGTTTGCCGAGTACGGCTTCAATAAGTCCCACAGCGCGGCCTACGCCCTCATAGCCTACCATACCGCGTGGCTCAAAAGTCATTACCCGGTCGAATTCATGGCCGCCTTGATGAACAGCTTCCTCGGCAACTCCGACCAGATCGTGAAGATGATCAACCAGTGCGCCCAGATGGAGATACGCATTCTGCCCCCGGACGTAAACGAAAGCGGCATGGCCTTCCAGGTGGTGGAGCGCATGATACGCTTTGGTCTGGGAGCGGTGAAAAACGTGGGCGAGACCGCTGTTGAAATCATCTTGCAGTGCCGGCGCGAAAAAGGTCCCTACACCACCATCTACGACTTCTGCGCCCGCATCGATTCTCAGAAAGTAAACCGGCGGGTGACCGAACAGCTCATCCGGTGCGGGGCTTTCGACTCCCTGCACTCAAACCGGGCCCAGCTCATGGCGGGCTTAGACGAAGTGATGGACCGGGCCGCGGCCGCCCAAAAAGACCGCAACTCGGGGCAGATGAACCTCTTCGAGGTGCTGCGATCCAAAAAGAAGATAAAACCCCTATCGCTACCCGAACTCCCCGACTGGGACAGCCGCCTGCGGCTCCAGTTCGAAAAGGAATCTCTTGGCTTCTACATCTCCGGCCATCCCCTCGATTTTTACTCCGAACAGATTCGCTCGATTTGCACCGCCGACACCCAATCGGTACGGGAAAAAAGGGAAGGCTCCGAGGTGGTGCTCTGCGGCATTTTTTCGATCATAAAGGAAATCACCACCAAGCGCGGCGACAGGATGGCGTTTCTAAACCTCGAGGATAAAGACGGAACTATCGAGGTCGTGGCCTTCGCCGAACCCTTCACCCAGGCCCGGGGACTGATCGCGGGCGATGAACCGCTCGCCCTGTGGGCAAAGGTCCAACGCGATGAGAAGTCGACCAAACTGATCGCCAACCGGATCCTGGGCATGGAGGAAGCCTCGCTGCAGGCGGTCGACTCGGTTCGCATAAAGCTCGACGCGGCCCGCATGGACCGTGACGCCTTCGGGAGGCTTCGGCACCTTTTAATAAGCCATCCCGGCCAATGCCGCCCGGTCCTTCACCTGGCGGTCGAGGACAAAGGCGAAGCCATACTCAATTTATCCAAACTCCCGGTCAATCCAACGCACGCCTTCTTTGAGGAAATGCGCATCCATTTCGGCCCGGACAGCGCGGAGGCGACCTACAGGAATGGGGCTGTTTAGCGCCATACGTCGTTCAAATTTTTGTAATGTTATTTCCGCATCGTCATCGCGCCGAACTTGACATCTTTAGGCAGGCAGGTTTCACATGTTTGAGTTAAAAACTTTGACAGATTATTCGGATGAATCGGTCCTGGCAGAAATACGCCGCATTGCTTCTGACTTCAAGGGAAAGAAGCTGACCCGAAAAGAGTTTGACCGTATTTCTCGTGTTCACTCTTCCACACTGGGACGACGGTTTGGCTCATGGACAAATGCTTTGGACAAGGCGGGAATTAGCGAGGAAATAGCGCCGCGTCCAAAGCAGCAAATAACACGTGAAATGTTATTCGAATGTATTCGGACTTATATAGAAGAATTCGGTGGGCCTCCGAAACTCGACGATATCGCCGAGCGCCTTGACGTTCATCGAACCACACTGGCCGGCAAATTCGGGAAATGGCCTGCCTTACTAAATGAGGTTGGGCTGCAACCGGTTCCGCTAGGCCGAAGATATACGGACCAAGAATGCTATGAGAACATTTTGGCGCTCTGGACACATTTTGGACGCCAACCCAGCTTCCGAGAGTTGAAGCGCGCCCCCTCTCGCGTCGGCTCCAAAGCATATGTTCTCCGGTGGGGGGGGTGGCGGGCCGCTCTCGCGGCATTCATAAGTTACATCAACCGGTCCTCATCTATTTCTCAGAATGAGACCAGAGCGACCGCCGAACTGCTAAATCCTTCGGAGTCTTCTTCGAGTTTCACACATGCCAACGAACCACGATCGTTTAGTTTGGCCTTGAGGTACAAGGTCTTATGCCGCGACCATTTCCGATGTCGAATCTGTGGTCGGTCACCTGCTAAGGACATTGGTGTGGAATTGCACATCGACCACATCATTCCATGGTCGAAGGGAGGGCAAAACATAGAGGAAAATCTCCGCACCCTGTGCAGTGATTGTAATTTGGGCAAGGGCGCGAAGCACGAGGCTGTCTGATTGGGCTTATTCCACAGCGTATATCGCTTTTGACGAGCACACGTGCCTACCATTCTCACGATACGGGAATCGAGGTCAATAACTTGGCAGAACCTCGAGAGCCCCAAAACCTCGCTTCAACGGGCATTCGGGCCATCGTGTCGCCGGATTACTAAAGCTTTTCGTGTGATCGAAATTGTCCAATACCGCCTGATCCGAAGTTGCGTTCAAGATGATTCATAGCGATCGAATTTATTACTCTCTCTTTCGATAAGCTGCATTTGTTGGGTTGAGTGAAGCGAAACCCGACAAACTGATCTTGAACGCAACTTGGTGTGAGATCACCCGGAACCAGGAGCGGGCGGGGCGGCAGGGCCGCGCGATGTCACCCATTCAAACTTGGTGGGACTGGTGAAGCCGCCTTTACCCTCGAAAATCCTCGCCTCGCGGCATAAAAAGTGCTATTTTGTGTAAAATGTACAAAACGTACAAATTCTCCTGGAGGTTGACCATGGTGACGGCAAATGCGACGGAAATGAGGAACAAGTTTGGGCGCTATCTCGAAAGAACACTGGTAGAACCGGTCGTTATAGAAAAGACGGGCCGCCAGGTGGCCGTGTTGATCTCGATCGAGGAGTATAATCGCCTTACAAAGCTCGAGGATGCCTATTGGGGAGAGTTGGCGCTGGCGGCTCAGAAAGAAGAGCGAGCCGGCAGGGAGGACGTTGAAAGGCTTCTTGAAAGGGCGATGAATGCTGAAGCTTGATCTCCCGAAGTCTGCGCTTAAGTTTGTCGAGGCGCTTCCTCCGAAACTATTTACCCAAGTCTTCAAGAAAGTGCTCGCTCTCATGAAAGATCCGGAGCCAGGAGATTCCTTGAATCTTGAAGGCTACCCATTCAAGAGGGTCGATATCGGAGAATACCGGGTCATATACCACGCTGACAAAGAGACTCTCCATGTGGAAGTGATCGGCAAGCGAAATGATGACGACGTCTATCGAAAACTGCGAAACTTGATGAACGGGTAGCCGCCGCCACCTTTAACCACTAAAGAAAAGGCATTTCCTCCGAGGTCTTTCCATGCCCAGTCCAGAGCTCAGCGGTGAATTCTTATGGACTCTTACCGCGGGGTGACGCAGTTTGAGGGCACAGAAGCCAAGCCCCGTAACGATAACGCTTTCTGCGCTCGCACTATCGCCTGAAATCGTCGTGGAAGTAAAATCTCCCTCGAACAGCCTCAAGCGGATAGAGGGAAAGAAACAACTCTATTTTGAAGCGGGCGCCAAAGAGGTATGGTTCTGTGATGAAGACGGCAAAATGCACTTCTTCAGCCTTCAAGGAAAGTTAAAGAGAAGTGAACTGTTCCATGAATTCCCTGAACGAATAGACCTCGAGCCTACCGGCTAGTGTCCCGAGTCACTCTCTTGTCCTGAATGCGAAATACTCGCTGAAAGATTATCTTTAAAGACGGGGTATTAAGGATGGCTGAGATAGGCGGTTACCGATTTGGCGAAATAGAAGTCGACGGAAAAAGGTACACCGGAGACATAAAAATCGTCGAGGGCTTGGTTGTCTCCAACTGGTGGCGCGCCGACGGGCATAAACTCGCAGCATCAGACGTCGAAGACATTCTTGACCACCGGCCGGATATTATGGTCGTGGGCAAAGGGCTGCCTGGCCGGATGAAAGTAATGGAGCAGTTACGAAAACGGCTCGAGTCGGCGGGAATCGCACTGGTCGACGAACCCACGCCCGAAGCCGTCGCCACCTTCAACGGTTTTCAGAAATCAGGGAAAAAGGTGGCCGGAGCTTTTCACCTTACCTGTTGAAGAACAAGCCGGCGCGAGGCTGCGCGTGAGCTCCTCAGCGACTCGCGGTAGACAGCCCCTCCTATCCCAACGCACCCGGAAACCATGAAACGTATTACTCCCTTCGCTTCCCGCTTCCCCTTATCGCGGGGTGACGCAGTTTGAGGGGGCCGAAGCCAGCCCCGTACCGATAGCGCTGTGTGCGCTCACCCTGAAGGTGTAGGTTTCCCCGCTCTTTAGCCCGGTTACCACTATGGGGCTTTTTGCCCCCTGCGCCTGGACATGCCCCGGGTAGGCCGTAACCGTGTAGACGGTGATGGGTTTTATGCCGTTTGTCTTCGGCGGGCTAAAGCTTACGGTAGCCATTGCCTCGCCGGCGGTTGCCGTGACGTTTCCGGGCGGACCGGGCATCAAGGTTTCCATGGGGGCGCCGATGCCGATGCCACCGCCCCCCGCTCCAAACCCGAATGCGGGCGCCGCTATAAGGATTCCGATGAGAGCGGTTGCAATAGCTTTGCCGATCATGTTATTTCTCCTCCTGCAAAAGAAGCGGATGAGCGGCAATAATGCCGCTGCTCCAGCTTTTATTATACAATAGGTTCACCGCGACTGAAAACAGGTTGTCAGGATGTCCTCCATCTATTTTGTCGAAACCAGGACAGGCGAGCAAAAAAATCAGCTTTGCCGCTGGACCGATCGGCTTTACCTGGAAAGAAAACCGGTGAGGATCGTGGTCGATTCCCCGGCTGCTGCCCAACTCATCGACCAGTTGCTGTGGACGTTTTCACAATCGAGTTTCATCCCTCATGCGGTTGTAAACGAGGGGGCGGAGCGGGGGCAAGAACCGGTTGCGATCACTTGCGGCCAGTTTCCGGTCCCGGGCTTTGACGCCGTGGTCTGTGACTTTCAGGCAGACCTCGAATTCATGAGCCTGTTTGAAACTGCGGTCCATTTCATCCTGGGAGATGATCCGGAGCGCAGGCAAAAGAGTCGCAACCTGTGGCAGAGGGCGCGCGAGTCGGGGCTAAATCCGATCCACGTTCCCTATGAGGGCAAACAGTGAACCGGTCGTCCACCCCGCCCTTTATCGAGTGAAAGGGGACCGAGGCGTGGACAACTTCATGTGAATTTTTGGACTATCGGCCTGGAAAGCCCTTGACATAGCACTGCAAGCGGCTAGAATGGCCCGACTGCCCTAAAGCGGCAGCAAATCCCGGCTTCGATTAAGAGCTGATACGGAAAGGTGGCGGTTATGGGAGTAGTGGCGGACAAACTAAAAGAGCTTCGCGACAGGGAGGCCAAGGTTCTCGGGATGGGTGGCCCCAAGGCCGTAGCCCAGCAACTCGAACGCGGTAAGATGACCGCCCGGGATCGCCTGAATTATTTCTTCGACCCCGGCAGCTTCCGTGAACTCGATATGTTTATGCAACACCGCGGAACTCTTTTTGGAATAGATAAAGTCGAAATTCCCGCAGACGGGGTTGTGACCGGATTTGGCGATGTCAACGGACGGCAGGTTTTCGCGTTCGCCCAGGATTTCACCGCCCGGGCGGGCAGCCTCGGCGAAATGCACGCCAAGAAAATCTGCAAGGTCATGGACCTTTCCCTTCGCGCCGGAAGACCCATCGTTGGTTTTTGCGATTCGGGCGGTGCTCGCATCCAGGAAGGAGTCGACGCTCTTTCCGGCTACGGCCAGATATTCTATCGCAACGCCAGCGCCTCGGGGGTCGTTCCCCAGATATCGGCCATTATGGGCCCATGCGCGGGCGGCGCCGTATATTCGCCCGCAATGACCGACTTTGTGTATATGGTCAAGGGGACCGGGTTGATGTTTATCACCGGCCCCGACGTCATCCGATCCGTTCTGGGCGAGGTAATCACCCAGGAGGAACTCGGCGGGGCAATGACGCACAACGCCAAGAGCGGGGTCGCCCAGTTCGCGGCCGAAAGCGATGCGGACTGCATCGACCAGATAAAACGGATGCTTTCGTTTTTGCCGGAAAACAACATGGAAGACGCTCCCTGCGTGGATACCGGCGACTCCCCCGACAGGTTGTGCCCGGAGCTTGACACCATCATCCCCGATGCCCCCATGGGCGCCTACGATATGCGAGAGGTCATCGCCTCGATTGTCGACAACGGGGATTTCCTGGAAGTACACCGGTATTTCGCCGAAAATATGCTCGTCGGCTTCGCCCGGCTGGACGGAAACACCATAGGCATTATCGCAAACCAGCCCAAGGTGCTGGCCGGATGCCTCGACATCGACTCCTCAGACAAGGCCTCGCGCTTCATTCGCACGTGCGATTGTTTCAACATCCCGATTCTTACCATCGCCGATGTCCCCGGCTACCTGCCCGGCAGCCAGCAGGAATGGGGCGGCATTATCCGACATGGCGCAAAGCTTCTCTGGTGCTATTCGGAAGCAACCGTGCCCAAGATCACCCTTACGACCCGCAAGGACTACGGCGGCTCCTACCTTGCGATGTGTTCGAGCGATCTGCGGGCCGATTTCAACTTCGCCTGGCCAACGGCTGAAATAGCCGTCATGGGCGCCGACGGGGCGGCAAACGTCATTTTCCGCCGCGAGATCCAGGAAAGTCCCGACCCGGTAGCCAAGCGCCAGGAAGTGATAGACAATTACCGCCAGAAGCTCTCCAACCCGTACATCGCAGCCTCCAGAGGCTATATCGACGGCGTGATCATGCCCTCTGAGACCAGGACGCGCCTAATCGATGCGTTCCGTGTGATCAGCAACAAACGCCAGACGCTTCCGCCCAAAAAGCACGGCAATATTCCGCAATAAACACCTTGTACAATTTCGCCGCCCCCCCCCCCGCGAGGGGACAAAAGGGATGAATGGTTGCCATTCATCCCTTTTGCGGTTTTTTACGTGCTCGCTCACTCCGCGCCATCGGATTTTTCGCTCCTGGAAAAATTCCTTTTGCCGGCCATAATGGTTCCCTTGCGGCCGGTCTTTTCTTTGTTTAAGGCGGAAACGATACACTGCCTGTTTTTCAAGTGGTCCTGGGCCGCCTCGAAGCTCGGGACGTTTGTTCCGATCAATTCCCTAACCTCCTCGATCGGGCAGTTCAGTGCATCTTCGGGATGGCAGAGCAAACAGGCGACTATTATTTTAAAGGAATCCTCCGGCACGCTCAGGGATTGGCAATCCACGATCAGTTCGCATAACCGGAAGAACAGATCCGAGGCTTGCTCGATTTCCTGAATCTCTCTCGAATAATTTTGCACTTCGGCAAACACCTGGCTTTTGAAATCGCCTCCCGTGCAGGAATGAGAGCCGGCCAGCATTTCCATGATCTTTTCCCTGAAAGGATCGTCACTGCGCAGGTCCGTATCCATTTTTCCTCCCTAAGGCGGTTCTGAAGCGACTACTGCCGCAATACGCCTAAATAATTATAATCATAAATAATGACCGGGGATATCGATGTCCATGGGCTAAGAGCAAGAAAGAGCCATAACCTTTGCCGGTAAAGACCTCGCTCGACTCGGGAGCCGTGCGAAAAACTTATCCAGGGAGGAAACGGATAAATGGAAATCGACGTTCTTTGCGTAGGACTGGCGACATACGACCTTGTCTACCAGGTTGATCGCTATCCGGGAGAAGACGAAAAATGTTTCGCCTCCAGCCTGCTCCTGTGCGGAGGAGGTCCCGGAGCAAATGCGGCGGTAACGGTGGCACGGCTGGGCGGGGCTGCAGCCTTTGCCGGATACCTCGCAAATGATGTCTTTGGCCGGATGCACCTCGAAGAGCTCGTCTTCGAAGGGGTGAGGACCGACCTCATCGTCCGTGACGAAAAAACCGCCGCGCGCCGCAAAGCCGCAGCGGATAACCCTTGTCGCAACAACGCCCGATCGGCTCTATCTTCGATCCTCGTAGCGCCGGGGGGCAAAAGGACAGTCGTGACCCACAAGGGGACAACGCCCATTCTTGAACCCGAACAGGTCGATTTTGCCAGGTTCAGTCCGCGGGCGATCCTTTTTGACGGACACCAGCCCGCCCTATCGGTTCCGCTCGCACAAAGGGCCCGGGAGCAAAACACTCCGACCATTCTCGATGCCGGATCGGTAAGCGAGGGCACAGCAAGACTTGCCCGCCTCTGCTCTCACCTTGCGGCCTCCGAAAAATTCGCCAGGGATTTCACCGGAGAAAAGGCCCCGCAAAAGGCGCTGACCGTTCTTGCCCGCATGGCGCCGGTAGCGGTCATTACGCTTGGGGATGCCGGCCTCATCTACTGCGATTCGAGGAGTTCGGGGGCGATTGCCCCATTTGCTGTCGATGCGGTCGATACGACGGGAGCAGGCGACATCTTTCACGGCGCTTTGGCTTTGCGAACGGCTCGAGGCGACGACCTTTTCCGCGCCCTGCAGTATGCGAGCGCGGCGGCGGCCCTGGGGTGCGAAAAACTGGGCGCGCGTCCCGCCATTCCTTCCGCGGAGGCCGTCGAATCCCTTCTTCGCTCCACGGGGTAAAGCGATGTATCTTTATGTTAAACCGCGCCGCTTGATGTGTGCACGGCAGAGGGCATCGCCTGATCGGCCTCACACTCTCCGGCCAGCCACTCCTCGATAGTCGGCGGCTGGATGGCCGACTGTGAAAGGGGGCCCCAATCGGGTCCCGCGCTCAAGTCTATTCCATTGTGTATAACCGATACGGGCCGGTCGGAGGAAACGACGACGACTATCAGGTTTTCGTGGGCTGCGCTAAACCGCAGGGCGGAGTTAAACCGTGCCCCTCTCGCGCGGTTTTCGCCGGGAATCGACTTTCCGTCGAGCAGGCAGGCGAACCCGTGCAGGCGAAGGTCTGCCCCGATATGTAGCGCCCCGTCGACCTTTGAAAGGGATTTGGCGAGATCGAGCATCGTTTCGTCGCAAAGATCGATTGGGACTTCGAGTTTCTGGCCGGAAATCGAGATAGGCGCGGAATTTAAGTCGATTACAAGCGTTGCCCCGTGCCGCTGCTCGCCGGCCCGTTCCACGATGGCTGAGACGATTTTAAAAAGAGCATGCCTTCTCGATTCCAGAACGGGGGATTCGAGAAAAAGCTCTTCGAGATGGACCAGTTTCGGTTTTCGATTGGTGGAATGGAATCTTCCATCCGAAAAGCTGCACACCGCTTTTCCGGAAATACGCAAAAACCCGTGTCCGCCCCGGAAATCGGCGGTTAAACGGCACTCCGGCAAAGTCCCCCGGGTGACCCCGATAATCTTTTGGCCGTCGGAGATGAGTTTTCTGTCCGAATTTTCAACTGCGAGCATAAGCTTTCGCACAAGTTTGTGGTTGGAAAGTCTTAGCTTTTCCGGATTGGGAAACCTCACCATATAGCGCAAGGACTCGATCTTTACAGGATCTATGAACACCACTGTCCCGCGCGGCCAGGCGCCTTCCTCCCTGGTCTTGGAGATGCCCAGCACGGCGTCGAGGATCGGGTAGACCTCGATACGGCGGTCCAACCCGAATTTGACATCGAGCCGGTCCTGGACATAATCCCTTATGGCGTGCATCGCATATTCCCGGATCACGTAATACGAATTGCGCGTGTAGAACCACTCCTCATTGGCCCAGTCGTGAGCCAGAAGGCAGGCCGCGTGTTCCAGCCACCTCTCGGTCGGACCTGTCGAACACAGAGTCGAATGCTCTTCGGTAAACCACATCTGGTAGAATACAGGCATGGCCCTCCCGCCCCTGGACACAAGACCCGCAAGATCCAGCCCCTTTTCCGGAAGGGTCTGCCCGGGAAGCCCGGCCTGAAGAATACCCGACTCACACTCCCGCCACGTGCCGCACTTGAGATAGATCTTTTCAATGAGCGGCGCCCAGCCATTGAGGAGGTTTTGAGGATCGTAGAGACGAAGCGGACCGTCACGCTTCTCCGAGTAGAGAAGCGCCGCGCGGCTCGGACCGGAAAAATGGGTCAAGCCTTCGCTTAGCGCTTCATGGATATGAAAAATGCTCTGAAGCTGGTATGAAATGTCCATAATCTCGATAGGGGTAAGGAGGGTTAAAACCTGTAACCGTAAAGCCACCTTGAATGAATTACAATTTTCGAGCCGTTATTTCAAGGTTTAATCCAAAGCCGCGACAAGCAAAAAGAAACCGATTTTCCCGCCCCCCCCTCCGGCGTGCTGTCCGTCCCGGGAAAGGGGCTTGCTGGAAAAGGGAGGACCGAGAGGTTTGACTACCGCTAAACGGGAGTGATACAGTGAGGCAAAATGAATGGGGAAGGGGTCCTTAGCCGAGTAAAACAAAAACCGCGCGGGAGGAGCAAAATGAGCCCTACGACTATGCAGGTAAACGAAGTGGACAGGGTTACCGTCTGGGTGGTTACGGACAATTATTACGACGCCTTAAGACCCGATGCAAAGTTTGCCCGCCGCTACCGGGCCGAGGCGGCCGGCACGTCGATTCACGCCGAACACGGACTCTGTTATTACATAGAAACCGTCGTGGGCGGAAAGTCCTCGGGCTGCATGTTCGATTTCGGACAGGATTCAAGAGGGGTGGCAAACAACCTGGCTCTCCTGGGAATAGAGCTTGGGAACATCAAGGCCTTCAGTTTGAGCCACGGCCATTTCGACCACTTTTTGGCAGCGCTTCCCATTCTCGAGTCGGCCAGGGCTTTTCTTGCCGCCGGCACGCCGTTTTATGTTGGCGAGGAATGCTTTTCCCACAGATACTTACTTCGACCCGGCGACACCAGCCCCATGGATCTCGGGCGGCTGAAAAAAGAGGACATCGAGGCCCTGGGGCTTACGGTCGTGGAAGTGAGCGAACCGATCGAGATCATTCCCGGCGCCTACCTCACCGGAAATATCGAAAGGGTTACCCCTTATGAAAAAGTGCCCCCTGTGCTGCTGATCGAGCGCGGCGAAAAACCCGAACCCGACGACTTTCGAGGCGAGCAGGCGATCTTTTTCAACGTCAAGGGCAAAGGACTGGTGGTGCTTTCCGGATGCGCCCACGCGGGGATCGTGAACACGGTCGAACAGGCGCGCAAAGTCTCGGGCATAGAAAAGATTCACGCCGTAATGGGAGGGTTCCACCTGATCAACGCCAAGCCCGAAATCATTAAAAAAACGGTCGAAGATATTAAAGCGATGCAACCCGATTGCGTCGTTCCGACCCACTGCACGGGATTTGAGGCACTCGAGGCCTTTAAGCGCGAGATGGTCGAGGAGTTTACTCTCAACACGGCCGGCTCTCGTTATACATTCGAGAAAAATTAGTGGACTACGAGACCCTGGCCCTCAAACTCATAGAAGAGCAGCACACCATGACGCTTGCAACCTCGGGCGCAAAGGGACCGTGGGCCGCTCCCGTCTATTATGTCTTCCTGGAATCGGCCTTCTATTTTTTCTCCAACCCCTCCTCCAGACATATTGAAGAATCCCTTAAGAGCCGCCGGACATCGGCTGCTATCTTTTCGCCGGTCACCGGCTGGCAGGACATCCGGGGGCTTCAAATGTCTGGGGCGGTCGAAACGGTTTCGCCGGGGGCTGCCGCGCTCCGGGCGATGCGCTCGTACCTGCAAAAATTTCCGTTCACCAGGGACTTTTTCAACCCTTCGGATTTAATAGATTTTAAAGCCTTCTCGGTCCGGTTCCGGGTGAGCCTTTACCGGTTTGAGCCAGATCTTGCCTACTATCTCGATAACAGCATAAAATTCGGTTTCAGGGAAAGAGTTCATTTTAAGAAAGGGTAAAGCTTCCCGAAGGCCATGCGCGCAAAGGGATATATTATCGCACCGGGTGAGCGAAAAAACTTTACTTCCCCCCACCGCTTAAAGCAAAATAATGGTACTCGAAATATATTCCAATCCCTTAGACAGGAGCTATTGACATGAAACGGTTGACTTTTGTTCTCTTCCTCGCCCTTTTCGCCATCTTCTTCACCGTGTCCGCAAACGCCCATCCGCGCTGTGGAAAAGTCTACGTCCCCGCCCACCGCGTTCACCACAGGTGGGTCCCGGCCCACTATGTACACCGCCACTGGGTCCCGGCTCACCGCGTGCATCACAGAATTGTCCCCGGCCATTGCGCCTAGATTCGATTGACGAAAGTCTTTCGCTTCCGGTTTGAACCTTTACGCGGTTTGCGAACAGTCCCTGCGCCATTTCCGGGTCTTTCCGCCCGGGACGAATCGATCGCCGATTGTAAACCACCGCCGGGGTCGGACACGACCCCGGCGGGACCTTTTTGCGGACGACTACAGTTTTCCGCTTACGGCCCCCGTTCGCAAAACCATCCAAGCCATTAATCGCCACGGGAAATTTTTCCATGCTCATAACTGAAATGGTGGCCCGAAACTCACGTCTTTACGGAACCGAAATCGCGCTCGTAGAACGCGCTCCCGCACGGTGGGGCCGCAAGGAAATCACCTGGAGTCAATTCGACGATCAGGCCAATCGCATAGCCAACTGGCTCATAAAAAAGGGCGTAAAAAAGGGCGATACGGTTGTTCATCTGATGATGAACTGCCTGGAATGGCTGCCCGCCTATTTCGGGATACTCCGCACAGGCGCTCTTGCCGTGCCGCTAAACTTCCGCTTCGATGGCCGGATGTTGAAACGATGCGCCCAGGTGGTTAATGCGAAGGTTTTCATCTTTTCCGAAGAATTCATCGAGCGGGTCGATGCGATTAAAGACGACCTGCAATCGGTGGAAAGCTTCGTTTTTCTGGGTCCCGAACAAATGCGGCCCGCTTACGCCCAATCCTACGAAGCCCTGCTTGCATCGGCCGAGGGCGCGAGTCCCGGGATCTCCCTGGATAGCGCCGACGATGCAGGCCTATATTTTACCTCGGGCACAACCGGGGCGCCGAAGGCAATCCTTTTAACCCACGGAAACCTCGAATCCGCCTGCCACGCGGAAAACCGTCATCACCAGCAGACACACGAAGACAATTTCCTTTGCATTCCCCCGCTCTATCATACCGGGGCAAAGATGCACTGGTTTGGCAACCTCCTGGTTGGCGCAAAGGCCGTAATCCTTAAGGGGGTAGAGCCCCGGTGGATACTGGAGGCCATCTCCGAGGAAAAAGTAACGATCGTCTGGCTCCTGGTTCCCTGGGCTACCGATATTTTGTTCGCCATACAAAACGGGGATGTAAACCTCGCAGACTATCAACTGAGCCAGTGGCGCCTCATGCACATAGGCGCCCAGCCCGTCCCTCCAAGCCTTGTCATGGAATGGAAGCAGGTTTTCCCCAACCACCAGTACGACACCAACTATGGTCTTACGGAATGCACCGGGCCCGGATGCGTGCACCTTGGGGTTGAAAACATCCATAAGGTCGGCGCCATCGGGGTTCCCGGATTTGGCTATGAAATCATGATCGTCGATCCCATGGCCAAGCGGATCCCGGAGGGCGAAATCGGGGAACTGGCGATAAGGGGACCAGGGGTCATGAAGGAGTACTTCAATAATCCCGAGGCGACCGGGGAAGTACTAAAAGAGGGTTGGCTGCTTACAGGAGATATGGCTCGGCGCGATGAAGACGGCTTCATCTGGCTGGTGGACAGGAAAAAGGACGTCATTATCACCGGGGGCGAAAATATCTATCCGGTGGAGATAGAAGACTTCCTGCAGGCCCATCCCGATATTCAGGACGTGGCGGTGATAGGCATGGCCAGTTTGCGCCTGGGAGAGATCGCAACCGCCGTGGTCCAGGTAAAACCCGGCCGCGAGCTAACCGAGCAGGCGCTAAACAGTTTCTGCGAGGAACTGCCCCGCTATAAAAGACCGAGAAAGATCATTTTCGGGCCGGTGCCACGGAACCCGACGGGAAAAATTGAAAAGCCAAAACTTCGCAAAATGTATGAAGCCTGAGGGACCGGGCAAGTTGCATACGACCTTTTCCGAAGGCGGCCGGCGCGAGAGGGCGGAAAATCTCGCGCCTTCCGTCCGAAATCGGGGAGCCCCTAAAAATAATTAAATCCTAAGAGCACTGGGAAAGACCCTCCGCCGCAACCTGCGCGTACAAACCGAGACCTCCGGGCCGTAAAAATCAGCGGCACAACTCTTCAGCCGTCTTTTCCGCAAGCTCCATCACCTCCCGATCGTTTGCGACCGCGCCCGGCTCCCTTGCCTCGAAGGCCCTGATCTGCCGGGTGTCGGTAAAGCCAAAGCCCCGAAAGAAAAAGTCGAACTTCTGGAAAATATGAGTAAACGAGCCCTTGTCGGCATTATTCTGCGTAAGGATGAAAGCCAGTTTTTTCCCCGGCGCCAGACGGGATCTTTTGGGATTGGTATGAAAATCGGGCACAAGGAAGGAGAACGTCCTGTCTAGAAACACCTTCATTTGCGCGGAAACATCCCAGAAATAGACCGGGGACGCCAGCACCAGGATATCCGTATCGCGGACCGCCTCCAACACGGCGCTCAGGTCGTCTTTTAGCACGCACCTCTCGAGCTTTGTCTTGCAGACGTAGCAGCCCTGGCAGCCGCGAAACTTCAGGTCGTTTAGTTTGAATGTCTTTACTTCTGCTCCAAACCGCTGTGCCGAAGTACAGAACCGCTCGGCGATAACCGTACTGTTTCCATTCTCTCGCGGGCTTCCAAGCAGGCAGGTGACTTTCATTTCTTTTCCCTCCATTCGACTCGCCGCCCCGTAAGCAGGCTAGCGGGATAGTATCGATAATGGTAGCGTGCCTGTAAGAAATCTATCCGATCGTTTCTTACCAGATAGACGATACGGTGTTCCCGGGTGAGGCGGCGTGACCATGTGTCGGGGGCGAGATATTTGAGGGGCTCCGGTTTTCCAACGCCTGTAAAAGGATTTTTGAAAGTCGCCTCCACGAGATCGCCTGCCCGCAATGCAACACGACGGTCCGTCTTCACCCAGTAGCACAGGTCTTCCAGAAACTCGGGCTGAAAAACCGCATCACGACTCATCCAATATGCCTGTATCCTGCCGCAGTTCCTCCACCGTTTGCAGCTCACCCGCCCCTGCAAGCGCTCGATTGCGGACAGTGAGCAAGCGTTGAGCATTTTTGGGTGAACGCAGAAGATGAGCGGTTTCCGTCAGGCTGGAAAGCTCCGAGGCCGAAATCATCGCGACATCTTGCGCCCCACGGCGCGTTATGATCACAATCTCCCGGTTCTCCGTAACTTCATCGAGAAGAGCCGCCAGTTTGGATCTTGCGTCGGTGTATGTAGTCTTAATTGGCATAGGTCCCTCCTTGACTTGAAAACAATGCACGCCTGTTGTCCCGTGCAGGTTGGAGGCAACAAAGCCCCGAGGGCTTTGACAGGACTTACGGAATACTAAAGCTTCAAAATCCTGTTAATCCTGTCCAAGTTTTTCCTTTTACCGCATGGGGGAGAAAAAGCAAAATTTTTAGACAGGATTAACAGGATTTACAGGATTGAAAACAATGCAGGTGCCCATATCCGAAAACGCGATGCCGACGGAGTCGAGAAGCTGGTTCGCAAACACATCCAGAGAGGCAGGGAAGCGATTTTGCGCCATTTCGATCTCCATGCTTGACGCGCTTAACCGAGTTTTTGTTCTCTCACTTTTGCCATTGCGAAGGAGTCTCCATGGCGGCAAGAAAAATTCGGGTTATTTTGGCCAACCAGGCCTGGACGGTCATGAAGTCCTTTTCACGAGATCGTCCATTTTATACAAAAAAGGACGGTATCGAGGTCAAAGGGGCCGACACCCCCGGCTTCGGCACTCCCGAGTAGACCAATGAAAGATTTAAACCCATGATCTCACATGGGCGGACAGGCCTAAACGAACCATTCGACCTGCTAACTCAGATGGGATATGATTCCGACTCCTCGCTGGCCGAAGGGGAAGTGGGACGGGTGGGAATGGCCGTGGACTCCTTGCGGGATTTCGAGATCGCCTTTAAGGACATTCCCTTGAACCGGATAGGCGTGGACCTTGCCATCAACGCCGTTGCCTGCGGCATGCCCGGCCTGGTCGAGGCGTACAAAAGTTAGGCAACAATTGGTGAAATGGCTGACGTGTTCTGCCAGGTCTTTGGCGGATACTTGGAATCTTTAATTTTTTAGGGGTGTTACGGATGAGAACAAATCGTTTCATGCCGGAATTTAAAACGGCGCAGGAATTGCGGGACATCCAGCTAAAAGGGCTGCAATGGACCGTTAGCCATGCCTACAACGGCTCGGAGCATTACCGGAAAAAACTATCGCAGTCAGGCGTTGGGCCAAATGACATCAAGTCGCTAGACGATTTGGCGCGCCTTCCCTTTACCACGGCCGACGACCTCCGGGAAGGCTATCCTTTTCCCCTTCTTTGCGTGCCCTTCGACCAGGTGGTCCGCATTCATGCCTCCTCGGGGACGACCGGCAAAAAAAAGGTCCTCTGCTATACGAAAAAAGACATCGACGACTGGGCCCACTTTTTTGCCCGCTGCTACGAGATGGCCGAACTCACTTCGCAAGACCGGGTCCAGATCGCTGTGGGCTACGGCGTGTGGACCGCCGGCGTCGGCTTTCAGTTGGGCTGTGAAAAGTTTGGCGCCATGGCCATCCCCGCCGGACCGGGCAACATGGATATGCAGTGCCAGTTCCTGGTGGATTTTCAAAGCACGGTGATGTGCTGCACGGCCTCGATGGGCCTTCTTCTGGCCGAAGAAGTCAACCGGCGGGGGCTAAAAGACAAGATAAACCTCAAGCAAATGATCTTTGGCTCCGAGCGGTCGAGCGAAGCGATGCGGGCGCGCATGCGGGAGCTGCTCGGCGTAGAGCACATGTTCGATATTCCCGGCATGACGGAGCTCTACGGTCCGGGAACGGGCCTTGATTGCGTCCACCACACCGGAATACACTACTGGGCGGACTACTATATCCTGGAAACGGTCGATCCCGAAACCCTTCAGCCCACGGCCGAGGGCGAAATCGGCGAAATGGTGGTGACCTCGCTAAGGAAGGAAGGGGTCCCGCTCATCCGCTACCGGACCCGCGATCTGACACGCCTTTTGCCCGGCGAGTGCCCCTGCGGCTCCATCCTCCCAAGACACGACCGATTGCTTGGCAGAACCGACGACATGATCACCTTTCGGGGCGTAAACATTTACCCGCGCCATATCGACAACATCTTGTCAACCACCCGGGGAATCAGTTGCGAATACCAGATCGTGCTGGATAGAAAAAACGACGGGAAAGACTACATGACGGTCAAGGCCGAACGAGGCCAGAATGTGGACAGCGCTCAAAACGACGCCCTTAGCCGCAACATCGCCACCCGGATCAAACATTCCATCCTGGTGAGCGCCGATGTGCAGGTCGTCGATTACGGCTCTTTGCCCCGTTCCGAGAAAAAGAGCAAGAGGGTCTTCGACAACAGGGACTAAAGCGCCTCGGCAGCTTTGCGAACTCGAATAGGAGAGGGCTTTTTTAGAGGATTTCCTGGCCCGGGCCGCCGGGAACCACGAAAAGCTTCGTTTCCTTTGCGTCTTGGCGAGGGAAAATGGCCTCATGGCCCTCTACCTCTCCTGCGGCTCTTCCTCCCGGGCGGAGGCGATCTCGAAATCCGCCAGCCGTGCGCTAAGGACGGTGTCTTTGATCGTTCGGTAGATGCTTCGGAATTTCTCGTCGAAATTCGAAGGCGAAACGGTCCCCATCTCGATGAACTTTACCAGTACTTCCTTGGTCGTCTTAAGGAATCTTTCGTCATCAGCGTTCATTGCACCCCTCGCCATGCGCGGCGCGGAAGTCTTCTCCCCTTGGCTTCCGCGTCAAATCCGCCCGGCCTGCCGCGGCCGGGCGGGTCGATTCGCCAATGAAAAAAGCCCCTGCTCAATGGTGGGAAGGCCATTTGCGTTCGAGCAGAGGCTTCCCGGACATTTTGAATACTCTTCTCAGAGCATCCGTTCGCCCGCTTGAAATCTAGCACAAAAACAACCCCTCAGGAACCGGCGAATTCGGTTACCGGCCCCGTTACCCCCTAAATCACGAACCGCTTGCCCCCAAGGCCAGTTTCTCCCCCAGATCGAACGCACGCCTGCAATCCTCAGGAAATATGTCCTCGCGCCTCTTCTTTTTGGCTTGCGGGTCAAAGCAGGTCGACAGGTATTTCGAATAGTCGCTGAACTGGCAGGTGTCTGTACAGAACATCAGTTCGCAGTTTCCGAAGATGCGATTGAAAAAACCCTGCGTGCCGGGAAAAATCTTGTCATAATTTCTGGAGGCCATATCTTTTTCGACCGTATTCATCGTATATACCAGTCCCACCCGAAGTTTTCCCGAAAATATGGAGCCGTAGCCGGGAGTGTACGTCAGGAAAGGAAAAAGAAAGCGTTCCATAAACGAGCGCATCTCCCCGGTCTCGCAAGCAAAGTACACCGGGCTTCCAAGGATCAGGACGTCTGCTTCCGAGGCTTTGTTTAGAAGAGCCCTAAGGTCGTCTTTTACAACGCAGCGGCCATAGCTCTTGCCCCCTATCTCTTTGCAGGAAAAACAACTGATGCACCCCTTGAAGTTATAGTCGTAGAGGTGGACCAGTTCGGTTTCCGCGCCCTGTTTGGCCGCGCCCGAAAGCGCTTGCTCAAGTAGCCTCGCCGTGTTCCAGTCTTTTCTGGGACTGCCGTTGATTGCCAGTGCTCTCATCTTTTCTCCTCGCGATAGAGGGTTAACATCCGGGTTCGACGCGTAAAGCCGGCCCCCAAACAGTTCGATTACCATCGAACTAAATGGTTCGACAATACTCGAACCGTATTGCGCGGTCAACTCTGTTCTTCTATAATGGGTTTTGGGGAAGGAAAACCATGGTGGCCAAAAACATAGAGCAGGAGCAACCGCAAAGAGGCGAAATCACTCTGTCCGGAGTCCTTCACGCGCTAAGCGACCCCGTGCGGCTGGAAATAGTGCAAAAACTCGCCCGGTCCGGCCAAATCTCTTGCGGCTGTTTCGGCCTGACCATGCCCAAATCTTCCCTGTCTCACCACTTCAAGGTCCTTAGAAGTTCCGGAGTGGTGGCCACAAGGCGCGAGGGCAAAAATTGGGTAAACAGCCTGCGAAAAGAAGATCTCGATGTTCTGTTTCCGGGAGTGATCGACTCGATCCTTGCCGCCTCGGCGCATGCAAGACCAAAGAATCGGGGGCCATTATGAATAAACGACCGGTGACGGCGGGGGCAATGCGGCGTGTCGCCGCAGACGGGTTGCCAAGCCCCGATCTGCCCGACTGGCTGCGCCGGCGGCAGCTCGGACGGCAGTCCGCACCGCGTGCCGGGTAGAGTGAAAGTGCCGCGGCCCCCCCGCTTAAATCCCGCAAAATGCGGGGTCCGCCGGGATGACGCGCTGCTTGAAGTTTCGTCCTCGGTAAAACCCCGCCAAAAAAACGGGGCGGCCCCGCTCTTATAGTAGGTATTTCATTTAACACCGGCCCCGTGGCCCGACCGTGTCTGGAGGGACATCGATGGATACTGATGACAGCAGGTGGTTGGAAAAGATGATTTCGGATTTCGTAGAGAATTCCCCGGAGAACTCCCTTAGGATGGACACGGGGGAAAAGGCCTGGGACGAGGTCCTCGTGGGTTTTTCGTCCGGGAGCGATCCACTCTATAAGACCTATAAGGATGTGGTAGGGGAGGAGCACTGGACGCCGCTTGAGGCCTTCTCGACGAAATTTCCCGATTTTTCGGGCGACCCCGAAGACCTTACGATTATCAGTTGGATTCTTCCCCAGCGGGGCCCCACCAAGGAGGACAATCGGAAGGAATCGTTTTATCCCTCCAGAAGATGGGTTCAGGCGAGATTTCCCGGGGAGGAATTTAACAGCGCCTTGCGAAAACGCATCGTGCGCGAGCTGGATCTAAAAGGCATACGATCGGTTGCCCCTTTGCTTCTTCCCGAATGGAAATGGGGAAAATCTTCGAAATACGTCTTTTCCTCCAACTGGTCGGAACGCCATGCGGCCTATGCGGCCGGGCTGGGCACCTTCGGCCTTAGCGACGGCCTTATCACGGAAAAAGGAAAAGCCCACCGCGTCGGCTCGGTTGTCGCAAACCTGAGGATTCCACCGTCGCCAAGGCCCTACGAGGACCATCACGCCTACTGCCTCTTCTATTTCGACGGATCGTGCACCGGCTGTCAAAAACGCTGCCCCGTTGACGCCATCACCGAAAGCGGCCACGACAAGGCCAAGTGCTGGGACCACGCGGGGGGAACCTGCGCCCGGTTCGTAAAGGAGCAGTTCGGCTTTGACGGCTACGGGTGCGGGCTCTGCCAGACAGCAGTGCCTTGTGAGTCGGGGATTCCGATAAAAATTTTAAAAGCGATGGGACGTAAATAGTTATTGGTGACTGGTGAATAGTGAGTGGTGAATAGAAGGAGCGCCGTTTACCGTTGCCACGAGCGCTCCGACTACTTTGCCGGTTTTACGCCCCGCACAACCGTGCGGATGCAGGAGATCGGAATTTTTCCATCCGGCTGCGGGGAGGCAGTAAAGCCGCGCGCCGGCTGGCCGGACAGCAGGCGTCGCCGGACATTTTCCTTGGAGTCCGAGGGAGTGCCGCGATCGAACCACTCGTCAAAATCAAGGACAAAGGATTCTTCGTGCAAGCGGATGTCGATAAGCCCAACGGATGCAAACAGATCGGCCAACTGGCCGGAGGTAAGATTTCGCGTGTGGGTTTTGTCGCGCAAAACTTCTATCTCCCGGTGGAAAGCGGCCCGCGTGCCGAATGCATCCGTAATGTGGTCGCAGGCAACCACTACGCCGCCCGGCCGTAAAAGCGCAACCTGGCGAGCCAGAAACTCCCTCGGCTCGATTGTATGGTGCAACACGTAGCGGGAGATCGCGCCATCAAAGGGCGCCAGCGCATCCAGGGATGCATCGAAGATAGATTTTTGAAAAAATTGCGCTTTATCCGCCCTATCCGCGCAACGCCTTCTCGCGCGCTCGATCATCTGCTGCGAAAGGTCTACGCCAACCACCCGGCGCCCCGCATCGAGCAGTGCACGGCTTACCAATCCCGGTCCGCACCCGGCATCGACCACATAGGCGCCACCGGGAAAATCCGCAGCCTCAATCAACCGGCCAAGCGCCGTCGGATCGGTCTGTACGGGCGCGCGTTCAAATCGGGCGGCCTGCCCGTCAAAGGCTTTGGCCAGATTGTGTTCGTGATTCATGTCCTGTTTTTCTTTCCGACAAAGTAGAGGTGTGGTTTATCCAGCCGAGGGCAAAAGATTGCTGTCTCGCACCAACTCCTCAACCACAATCATTGCGCCATCGAAATCGTATTCGCTCAATCGCTCTGAGAGTCTTTTCACGTATTGATTACCGCTACTTCCGGAAATGACCCCGGAAAGAAAACCAAGGGCTTCCCGGCTGGCGACCGGATCGTGCGCCTTGATGTGATTGGTTATCTGGCCAAGACGGCTCAACGCCTCATGCGAGTTTGTAAAGACCGGGACGTGAGCGGTGGTCGCACTTTCCATCGGGGGCGCCTCTGAGGAATGGAGCGGTTCCAAACTCCCCGGCTCCTCGCCTGCCGCAGGCTCTCGGGAGCCAAGCAGTCGCCTGGCAAAATCCATGGTGTCGGTTCCGCTTCTGTTAAGCTTGGAGGTAAGTTCCCCCAGCCCATCTGTTTCGCCGTTTCTTATCGCCAATTCAAGCTGTTCGGCGGATTTTTCGACCACTTTCGCCCCAAGGCTCCCCGCCGCGCCTTTAATAGAATGAGCACGAAGGCGCATCTCATCAAGGTCCTTTTTTTCCATCGCAGCCAGCAGCAGGGGAAACTCGTTTTCCCACATTTCCACAAAAACCGATACGAGTGAGAAAAATAGGGCCTCCTCACCGTCAAGGTTTGCGATGGCCGATTGAACATCGATATAGCAAACCTGTTGCGGCTCGGGATGTTCGATCTCGGAGCGGTCTTCGCCAAAAGAGGTCTTCTTTTGAACTTCTCCGGCTTCGCCTGGTTCGTCTTGGGCGCCTCCAAGCCACCGCTCCAAAACGGCAACCAGTTGTTTGCCGTTGAAAGGCTTGCTCAGATAGTCGTCCATACCGGCCGAAAAGCACATTTGACGATCCCCTTCCATGGCATGGGCGGTAACGGCAACGATCGGAATGCGGTAGTCCCCTACCGCCGCCTCGTTTTGCCTTATCCTGAGCGCGGCTTCATAGCCGTCCATCTCGGGCATCTGGCAATCCATCAGTATGAGATCGTAGGTTTTCTTTTTCAACGCATCCTGCACCTGCAGGCCATCGGAGACGACATCCACGGCCAGGCCCAAACTCTCGAGGGTCGCTCTTGCAAACTTTTGATTTACCAGGTTATCCTCTGCAAGCAGGACGGCTCCCGAAAAATGGGCCTTTTCGGCCGGTCGGGGAGATGGGATTGATATTTTGACCTTCTTTGCGCAAGTATCCAAAAGGGCATTGTAGAGTCGGGATTGGCCGACGGGCTTGGCGAGACACATCAGTATGCCGGCTTTTGCGGCCTCTTCGGCTCTTCGATGGCCAAACGGGGTGAGCATTATCAGCGTAACGTCGGCCAGAAAGGGATCGGCTTTGATTCCGGTGGCAAGTTCCAACCCGTCCATCCCCGCCAGCTCCATGTCCATAATGGCCACATGAATTGGAGCTCCCCCGGCGCGGGCCTTGCGCAGAATTTCCAGGGCGCTCGTCCCGTCTTCGGCGCCAAAAGCCCCCATCCCCCAGGAACTGGTCTGTTCGCACACGATGCGCCGATTGTTTTCGTTTCGGTCTACGATGAGGACCCGGCGCCCCTGGAGATCCGCAGACACCACATCCTGGCCGGGAAGAGAGGATTCTAAATTTTTGAGTCGCACTTGAAATCGAAACGTACTGCCCTCGCCCGGTGAGCTCTCCACCTCGATGCGGCCGCCCATCATCTCGCAGAGTTGCTTGCAGATCGTAAGCCCCAGGCCGGTGCCTCCATACTTGCGGCTCATGGAACCATCGGCCTGTGAGAAGGCAGTGAAAATATTTCCGCGGGCTTCACTGGAAATTCCCACACCCGTGTCTTTTACCGTAAAGCCAACAACCGATGTTTCCCCGAGATTTTCAACAAGGTTGACCTCCAGTAGCACTTCCCCTTTCTCCGTGAACTTTAGCCCATTTCCCAAAAGGTTGGTCAAGACCTGCCGCAGGCGATCCGGGTCTCCTTCAAACATGGCGGAGACCTCTCCTTTCACGTGACACATCAGTTCGATACCTTTTCGAGTCGCCTGTTCGGCAAATAGACCCACGGCTTCTTCCACCGTCTCCCGGATGTTGAATGGGATGCGGTCGAGTTCGAGCCGGCCGGCCTCGATTTTTGAAAAGTCGAGGATGTCGTTTAGCACCTTTAAAAGCGACTCCCCGGAATTTAGCACCATCTTTGCCATCTTGCGCTGCTCATCGCTTAGATCGGTCGCCAGCAGCAGCTCGGTAATGCCCAGCACCCCGTTCATGGGCGTTCTTATCTCGTGGCTCATGTTCGCCAGAAACTGTGACTTGGCTTTGCTTGCCGCTTCGGCGCTCACTTTTGCCCGTGTCAATTGCAGCTCGTAATTCTTGCGATCCGTTACATCCCGCAAGAATACGAGATCCGCGGGCCGGCCCCGAAAGGTGGTAAGCCCGGCGCTCAGCTCAACGTATAGAGTTGCTCCGGAAGAGAGCTTCAGGTCGAATTCGTACCGGGACGGGAAATCTTCCCCACTCATTCTTCGATTGTAGCGACTTTCCAGCAATGTCCGCAAAGAGGTGTCGAAAAATTCGGTAAACGGGTGTCCGATCATTTCCTCGACATTTCGCCCGATTGCTTCGGCAAGCCTGGGGTTTGCGTACTGCAGGACCCCGTCCTGAATCAGGACAATGCCGTCGTTGGCCCGCTCGACCAGATAGCGAAATTTTTCCTCGCTTTCCTTGAGATCGGACTCTTTGTCGTGGAGTTCCGCAAAAGTCGCCGCCAGTTCCTTGTGCCGCATGGTCAGCTCAAAGTGTGCTCTTTCGGTCACGTACTCATAGGTAAAGGAAAAGATCGTCACAACGAGGAACGACAAGGTAAAGCGCACGAGGAAATCGGCTCGATAGACCGCCACAAGAGGGGAAAATTCTCGCAGGGCAACCACAAAAAAAAGCGACAGGGCGATAAGAATGACGCTGGTTGCCAGACCCTTTTTATACCCGAGCAGAAACGAGGAACACAGCGGGAAGATGAACATCCAGACGTGGCCGGTTTGGTCCATGGCGCCGGTAACGAACAGGAAAAGAAATAAAAGCCCCCCCGCACAGATCGTCACCACGCACGCCAGATCGACATCCCCGCGGAAACGAAAGTATACTATATTGCACAGCAAAATCGCGCCCGCCGATATGTCCGCCGCACACAGCAAGGGATCGTGTTTAAAAAGGGCTATCGCCCCAAAAGCAAACATGTTGAGGATTCCCGCGATGCTCATCGTATTGAACAAAATGACTCTGAAGACGACCTTTCTCGGAGCGTCCCCATCCAAATTGCCGGTGAAGATATTTCGTAGAAACTTCATGATTTCCACTCGCCACGGTTAAATGGAACCATCTGCCTGGATTTTGCCACCGCATGATTTTGCTTTTTCCAACAAATAGTGTGATCGGGGAAATCGAAGAACTGCTTTAGTGAAAAGTGCGCCCACCGGCATCGACCTGTGGTAAGATCTACTCACAAAATTTCACTGCTATCCTTAACTGCTCGCTCTATTTGAGAATTTGGTTGCACTCAAGGATATTTACAAGGAAAATATTGACACTGAGGTCGTTTCTTCTAATTTTCTTGAGTAAACATGCCGAATAATCTAACTAATGAGAATATCCCTCACTGAGGATTGGTCCTCCGAACAGGGGAAAAGCGTGAAATATTCTATGAAATCAAATAATTGTGAAGTGAGAACGACGGCCCCCCCTCCCTCGTCGGGTGCGGAAAAGATAATCGGATTGGTTGGCGACCTTCCCGCAATGCCCCACATTGCCGCGCAGGTTGTCCAAAAGCTCGCAAATCCCGATTCGACTCCGCAGGAAATTCATGAACTCATTTCCAAAGATCAGTCTTTGGCCGCGCGTGTCCTTAAAATGGCCAATTCCCCTCTCTATGGGGCATCGAGGGGCGTATCGAGCATCAAAGAGGCCGTTATTTTCATGGGATTCGATACAATAGGCTCCCTTATCATGACCTCGGTCATGAAGGACATGACCGCAACTGCGGGAAAATCGGGCAAAAGCCTCTGGGAACACTCGATCTGCTGCGCCGTTGGCGCCAGGCATATAGGTCGCAACCTGGGTTACCAGCGTGTTGAAGAAATATTCCTTGCCGCATTGATGCACGACATCGGCAAATCGGTACTGTTCCTGCAAATCCCCGACATAATGGGACAAGTCGTTTCCTCGGTAAATGGCGGAAAAAGCTTCCCGGAAGCCGAGCGCGAACTGTTGGGTTTCGCTCATATGGAGGCAGGTCGGTTGCTTGCTCAAAATTGGCAGTTTCCCCTGGCAATGGTGGATGCAGTAGCAAATCATCATGAACCTGATTGTGCGGCAACAGCCGGTGAACTTACTCATATAGTGAGCATCGCCAATATTTTATGCCATAAACTTAGCATTGGGTTAACAAAACGCCCTGAGATAGATCCGTTCGAATTGCAAAGTGCAAAAGAACTCGGGGTAAGCGACAAATTAATTTCCGAAACTCTAATAATTATAAACAATGCCAGTTTTAACAAGAAACCTAATGTAAATTGATTTTATGGAAAACAAATGTTTGATGATCTCTCTCACAGTAGAGTACTAATTGTAGACGATACAAAGGCCAATATAGATATTCTGGTTGCAGCGCTTGGCAAAAAATATAAATTGAGTGTTGCACTGGACGGGAACAGTGCGCTTGCACAGGCCAGGGAAAACGCTCCCGACCTGATATTGCTCGATGTCATGATGCCCGCAATGGACGGCTTCGAGGTATGCTCACAGTTAAAATCCGATCCTTCGACCAGTTCAATACCAATCATCTTTATCACCGCCCTGGACGAAACGGACTATGTTACAAAAGGATTCAAACTGGGCGCAGTCGACTATATCACCAAGCCATTCAGGATTCCCGAACTGAATGCGCGAGTGCATACGCAACTGTCGTTAAGACATGCCATGTTGGCGTATGCCGACCAGAATCGCATCCTCGATATCCGCGTAAAGGAGAGTACCCGGGAGCTAAAGGATACCCAGCTCGAGATCATTTACCGCCTGTCTCGGGCGGCGGAATATCGGGATAATGACACTGGCATGCATCTCAAAAGACTCAGCCACATGTCTAAAATCCTGGCTGCCGCCTGGGGTTGCGATGAAGAAACCTGCGAACTGATCTTTAATGCGAGTCCCATGCACGACATCGGCAAAATCGGAATACCCGATGCGGTTTTACTCAAGCCCGGCCGGCTCGACGCAGCGGAGTGGAAGATTATGCAAACGCATACGACCATTGGAAAAGAGATTTTGTCCGGCCACGATTCCTTGCTGATAAGGATGGGAGGGCTCATTGCCCTGACCCATCATGAAAAATGGAACGGCGCCGGATACCCTCAGGGGCTCTCGGAATATCAAATCCCCCAGGCGGGAAGAATGGTTGCGATTTGCGATGTCTTTGACGCCCTTACTTCCAGGCGACCCTACAAGGAGCCCTGGCATCCCAGTGATGCGTTCGATGAGATCAGGGCCGGCAGCGGCGCTGCTTTTGACCCCAAGCTCGTCGATTGTTTTCTAAAATGCCGCCTCGATTTGATTGACGTAATAGAGAACCTCCAGGACGAAATCAAAGAGTGAGCAGCGACTCTACAGTCGGGCCGCTAACAACCCGATTTGCGCCAGCGCTTTGTGTTACCTGTTGGTCAACGTCCCTCTTCCCGCACATCTGTGATATATTTGCCCCCAAGCCGACATTTCGAAGAGGGGGTAGCATGCTCGCCGAACTCCAGGGACAGATCGAAAGAATCACGTTTACCAACGAAGAAAACGGCTTCACCATCGCGAAGGTGAAAGTTTCGGGGCGCCAGGACCTGGTGTGCGTGGTCGGAAATCTCATGGCTCCAATGGCCGGGGAAATCATCAAAATGCAGGGGGAGTGGACAAACCACCCCAAATTTGGCGAGCAGTTCAAGATTGTCTTCTACAAGTCGATGGTCCCGGCAACCGTTTCAGCCATTCAAAAATATCTGGGGTCCGGCCTCATAAAGGGGATCGGACCGGTTATGGCAAAAAGGATCGTAAAAAAGTTCGGAAAAGACACCCTCGATGTCATTGAAGGCGATTTGGACAGGCTCTGTTCGGTTGAGGGGATCGGCGCCAAACGGCTCCTGATGATAAAGAAGGCCTGGGCCGATCAGAAGGAAATCCGCGAGGTGATGATATTCCTTCAAAGCCACGGAGTCAGTTCCGGGTATGCGACAAAGATTTTTAAGCACTACGGAAACGAAGCGATCCAAGTGGTCAAAGAAAACCCCTACAGGTTAGCTACGGACATCTTCGGAATCGGCTTTGTCACCGCAGATAAGATCGCCGAAAAACTGGGGTTTGCCAAGGACTGCGAGCTTAGGGCGCAGGCGGGCATCCTTTATGTCCTAAGCGAGCTCTCCGATGAGGGCCACGTCTACTACCCGTACGAGCCGCTCATCGAAAAATGCAATGAAATCCTCCAAATAGATCGCGAAGGCATCTCTCGGGCAATCGGCACGATCGCTCTAAACGAAATGATCGTTATAGAAGAGCTGGGCGAAGGGGTGGAAAACAATAAGGCCGTCTACCTTGCCCAGTTCCACGTCTGCGAAACAAGCATCGCCAGGCGGCTTGGAATTCTTTCAAAAGGCCAAAAATCCGTAAGGGAAATCGATGCCGATAAAGCACTGCGGTGGGCTCAGGAAAAACTCTCCATCACCTTGGCCCGCAAGCAGGCCGAGGCGGTAAAGACCGCCTGCCGCTCCAAGGTGATGGTGCTAACCGGCCAGCCCGGCACCGGGAAGACCACCATCATCAACTCCATTCTCAAAATCTTTCATGCCCTGGGAGTGAACGTTTTGCTTGCCGCGCCGACCGGAAGAGCGGCAAAGCGGATGAGTGAGGCCACCGGCTGCGAGTCCAAGACCATTCACCGGCTCCTCGAGTTCAGTCCCAAGAAGGCCGGTTTCCAGAAAAACGAGCAACACCCGCTTGGCTGCGACCTCCTTATTGTCGATGAGTTCTCGATGGTGGACTGCGTTCTGATGCACCACCTCCTCAAGGCCATCCCCCAACATGCCACCTTCATCATGGTGGGGGATGTAAACCAGCTTCCTTCGGTTGGGGCCGGAAATGTTTTAAACGATGTCATTTCCTCGGGAAAAGTCCCGGTGGTGGAATTAAACGAAATTTTCCGCCAGGCCCGGCAGAGTTCGATCATCGTGAACGCCCATAAAATCAATAGCGGGGTCATTCCCTCATTCAAGCCCTCGGAAGGCGAGCTCGACGATTTTTTCTTCATCCGCAAAGAAGAGCCCGAAGAAATACTGGAACTTATTTTGGAGTTGGTGAAAAATCGCATTCCCAACCGGTTCGGCTTTGATCCAATCGACGACATCCAGGTACTGACCCCCATGCACAAAGGGACCATCGGCGCCGGAAACCTCAATGCCCAACTCCAGGAGATGCTAAACCCTTCGGAACACTCCGTGAGCCGCTGGGGACGAAATTTTCGAGTGCGCGATAAAGTCATGCAGATAAAGAATAACTACGACAAAGAGGTCTTTAACGGAGACATTGGCAGGATAACCGGTATCGATGAGGAAGCCCAGGAACTTTCCATCTCCTTTGACGGCCGGCAGGTCGACTATGACTTTACCGATCTAGACGAGGTCGTCCTGGCATACGCGGTCTCGGTCCATAAAGCGCAGGGGTCCCAGTACCCGGTCGTGGTCATCCCTTTGCACACCCAGCACTACATGCTCTTGCAGCGAAATTTGATCTACACGGGAATTACTCGGGGCCAAAAGCTGGTGATTATGGTGGGAACTCCCAAAGCCCTGTCGATAGCCGTAAAGAACAACAGAACGCGGAAACGCTATACCCGGCTGGCGGAAAGGATCGACAGGATTTTGTAGAAACAAAAGAACAACACGATCGCCCTCAGCCGCCCGGCCCGCCGCAATTCCAAAATCCTTGTCTAAAATATTGCTTTTCCCACCCCTGCGTCTCTTTCAACCCCTGCGTTTAAAAGAAAAAACTTAGACAGGATTAACAGGATTTACAGGATTAGAAACAAAACATCGCTTACCAAATCCAGACCATCACGATCGCCTATGGACGCCCGGCCCGCCGCAATTCTAAAATCCTGTTAATCCTGTCTAAAATTTTGCTTTTCCCACCCCTGCGTCTCTTTCCACCCCTGCGTTTAAAAGAAAAAACTTAGACAGGATTAACAGGATTTACAGGATTAGAAACAAAACATCGCTTACCAAGTCCAGACCATCACGATCGCCTATGGACGCCCGGCCCGCCGCAATTCTAAAATCCTGTTATTTAGCCCCAGTGGGCAAAAAACGCTTGACAAAGCCTATCGCGGGTAATACATGATGTGCATGTGGAGAATTGTGGCAAAAAGGGGCAAGAAGTGGAAACCCGTATCCTCGACTCACCCAAGTTCAGAGGTCGCTCGGCCGCCAGGGTGGACGCCAAGGGACGCCTGCGTATCTCCACCAAATTCAGGGAAGTCTTGCAAAAACATTTTACCGACGCTCTCTTTATCTCCCGATTGGGAGATTGTCTAGTCGCCTATCCGCCCGAGAAGTGGGAAGAGATTGAAGCCAAGGCCATGAATCTATCCGAGATTCATCCGGACCACCGCTCCTTTAAGAGGAGCTTCATCTCGGGAGTGGAACAGTGTGAGTTTGATTCCCAGGGGCGAATACTCATACCGCCCATGCTTCGCAAAGACGCCAACATCGACCAGGAGGTGGTCCTCGTGGGTATGCTAACGTGTTTCGAGATCTGGGACAAGTCCGCTTATGAGTCGCAGAGTGCGCGCGACAGGGAAAACGAACCCGGGATAAGGGCAAATATTGCCGGAATCGGGATTTAGCATGGGAGAGGGCGCCGGTCCAATCCGACACGTTCCCGTAATGGTGGGACCGGTTATCGAACTGCTCGATTGCAAGCCCGGTGGTATTTACGTCGACGCAACGCTTGGGGGAGGAGGATATACCAGGTCCCTGCTCGAGCGAGGCGCATCGATCGTTGTGGGGATGGACTGGGACGCCGAAGCTATGGAGCGGGCGATAAAAGAGCTCGCCGGCTACGCGCAAAGGCTCGTTTTGGAAAGGACCGACTACGCGGATATCCGCCGGGTCCTGGCAAAGAATGGGATTGGAGAAGTTGACGGCATCGTTGCCGATTTGGGCCTGTCGAGCTTTCAGCTAGACGACGCGCAGAGGGGATTTAGCTTCTCAAAAGAGGGACCACTCGATATGCGCATGAACCAGGACTTGCCCGAAACGGCCGAAGACCTCATAAACACGCTTCCCGAAAAAGCCCTGGCCGACTTGATTTACCGCTACGGCGAGGAGAGGCAGTCAAGAAAGATTGCGCGCTCGATAGTTGCGGCAAGACTTCGAGGGCGCATCGACAATACAGTGGAACTCGCCGAGTTGATACGCGCAAGCGTCCCGCGGAGCCGGGACGCTTTGCGCCTTCACCCGGCTACCCGTACTTTTCAGGCCCTGCGCATAGCGGTCAACAGGGAACTCGAATCCCTGGAGCGTTTCCTGCCGGAAGCCTTCGATGTCTTAAAACCCGGGGGGAGGCTGTGTGTGGTTGCCTTCCATTCGCTCGAAGACCGGGTCGTAAAGGAAACACTTAGAAACTGGGCGCGCACATGCCGCTGCCCGCCGGAGCGGGCGACCTGCGGGTGTGAAGGCCGGCCTCTGGTGAGGCTGCTGACCAAAAAGGCTTTGCGCCCCGCACCCGGCGAGGTCGATCAAAATCCTCGCTCGCGCAGCGCGAGGCTAAGGGGCGCCGAGAAATTGCCTTTCGCCTAGCGTGGCCCCGCAGGTGGGCAGGACTCCCCTCGCGTAGCGGGGAAGAAGATAAGGGTTTCCGGGCGGCAGGCCGACTGGAGATTGCTTCCCGGGAAAAAGCAACCTTTGGTTCCGTAAAAACTCAAAAAGAAAGGCGTACATCATGAAGGCGGAAACCTCTAGGAAAGGGTTACTTAGAAGCGGCTGCCATTCGGCGCATTTTCTTCAAAGGCGCGGCCTGGCCAATTATTGCGGCCCTCAGGGGGCGAGCCTGATGTCGCGGGCCGCAATGTTTGGCGGAACGACAGCGCCCCACTTTGAGCCCGAATTCTACTGCGCCGGGCCCGGCCGGAAAAAATCGGAATGGGATGTTTGCTGATATGAAAAGAGCAAAAGCCATGGCGCCGGTTCTAGGCATAAGGCTCGAAAGCGACCCGGGGATGCGCAAGAGTAGCCCCACCCCTGTGCGCATCGAGCCATGGCTGGTCTCGGCGATCCTTCTGGGCGCGGTCTTTGTCCTTTGCGCCGTTTTCTACGTCTGGTTGTACGTGCAGCATGTCGAAAACGGCTATCACCTGTCTACAATGTGCGAGGAATGCGAACTCTTAAGCACCGTTCAACGCAAGCTCACTCTTGAATGGACCCAGTTCCAGGATCCGCAGTGGCTCGAAGAGATGGGCCGGGACCGATTCGGCCTGGCCCCTCCGGGGCCCGATCAGAAGGTGGTGATGCGTTAGCGGCTTTTACAATAAAATACGGCGCGAAAAATTCGGGAGAAAAAAATGGAAAGGCGCGAGGGGCGAAAATCGTTAAACTCCCGATACTGGTCGTGCCGCGCGCTTTTCCAGTTTACAGTGATAGGCTGTCTGTGCGCCATTGCAGGCAAGGCCTTCACCCTGCAGGTGATCCAGCATTCCCTTTGGCTGCGAAGGGCCAATGCCTGCCAGGACACCAAATTTACCGTCCCCGCATACCGTGGCACAATCTACGACAGGCAGGGGAGGGTCCTCGCCTACTCGGTCCCACAGTGCTCGCTCTATGCTTTCGGCTCCCAGGTCAAAAACCCTGAAAAAACTGCGGCGCTGTTAAGTCCCATCCTGGACATGCCGGCTCGGGAAATCGAAAAACTTTTCACCTCCACCAACCGCTTCGTCTGGATAAAGCGCCAGCTTACCGACCGGCAGACAAACAGCATTCGAAATCTCAAGGCGCAGGGGTTAAATCTTACCAACGAATACAAGCGGTTCTATCCATACCGGCAGGTGGGCGGCCAGGTCGTAGGGGTCGTAAATATCGACGGCATCGGCATCGAGGGGGTGGAAAAATCATTTGACAAGGTGCTGCGGCGAAAATCCGTGCCGGTATGCGCACTAAGGGACGGCGGACGCAGGATGTTGTGGCTAAGCGATGCCGCCCCTCCTGAGCCTGAAGAGAGCTGCGGCGTAAAACTGAGCCTGGACGCCTTCATCGAATACGTCACCGAAAACGAGCTCGAAAAGGCGGCGGTGAAATACCAGGCCAAACAGGCCGAAGCAATCGTCATGGACGTCGACACCCATGAGGTGCTGGCCATGGCGAACTGGCCGTTTTTCGACCCCAACATCGCCTCCAAAAAAAAACACCCCGGGGAAGATATCGCGAGAAATCACGCCGTCTCCGACTCCTTCGAACCCGGGTCGACGTTTAAGATATTCCTGATGAGCACGGCGATCGATCAGGGGGTATTCCACGAGTTTAGCCGCGTGTATTGCGAAAACGGCAGATGCAAGCTGGAGGGCCATTATATAAAGGACGTCCATTCGCATGGCTGGCTCAGTTTGCAGGAAGTCCTGAAATTTTCCAGCAATATCGGGGCGGCCAAAATTGCGCTCACCCTGGGAGCTCAACGCTATGACAGCTACATTCACGCCTTCGGGTTCGGCTCGCCCACCGGGATCGATTTACCCGGAGAATTCAAAGGGCTTCTTCGGCCTCTTAAGTCGTGGAGACCGATCGATCTAGCCGTTACAGGCTTTGGGCAAAGCATTGGAGTTACCGCGATTCAGCTCGAAAACGCTGTTACCGTGGTGGCCGACGGAGGCAAACGGGGCGCCCCGATAATCGTTGGCAGCATCATCGATCCTCAGGGCAAAACCGTCAGGCAGTTTAGATCCCTGGATGCTCTTCGGATCATTCGAAAGACGACAGCCAATGTGGTTCGTGATATGATGGAAACCGTAACTCAGCAAGGAGGCACCGGAGTCCAGTCCGTGCCCGAGGGGTATACCGTCGCGGGAAAGACTGGAACCGCGCAGGTAATGGATCCAAAGACGAAGCATTATTCTTCCACAAATTACACGGCGGTCTTTACCGGGTTTGTCCCGGCCGATCATCCCAAACTGGTGATCACCGTGGTTGTCCACGATCCCCACGGGTCCATTTACGGCGGGGAAGTGGCGGGGCCCGTATTTCGCAATATTGCGGCAACCGTTTTGCCCTACCTTGGCGTGATGCCTTCCCAGCCCGGCCTTAAGCCCGGCCCGACCGTTCGCATGGCTAAAACCTCACCGGGTCACGCCAAAAGAGCGCTCGTTGGAAAACGCGCAGCGCTAAAGAAACGATCCATCCACAAGAAAATCTGGGCAAAATCGATTTTTGGAAAAAAGCCCGCGGCCGCTTGCCCCCCCAGTGTCGGAAAAGTTCGCTCGACTCGCAACGGGGCCGCCTCGGATGGCAAGTATTCACTCCAATGCGCAAAACCCGGGAGCAGGGAGCAGGTGCTTCCCGCTTCTCGCTTCCCGCTACTAAATTAGTTATGAACTCTCATGAAAAACTGGGCCTGATGAAAACGCTTGCAATGCTCCTCAATGGTTTGGAACTTATCGGTCCCGCCCGCGGGCCGGGTGTTCGCATATCCGGGGTGTGCTATGACAGCAGGCTTGCGCAAAAAGATAGCCTGTTTGTCTGCGTTCCGGGGACCCGCACCGACGGGCGCCATTTTGTCCGGGACGCGATGGCGCGAGGCGCGGTTGCGATCATTGCCCAAACGGAAATGGATCTGGGCCCCGAGACCGGCTTTGCGCGTGTTCCAAACTCCCGGGCGGCCCTGGCAGCCATAGCGGCCAATTTCTTCGACCGACCCGCCTCGAAGCTAAAGCTCATTGGAATAACGGGAACCAACGGCAAGACCACGACCTCTCTTTTGCTCGAAAGCATCCTGCGCCGCGCCGGTCTAAATCCCGGAGTCCTTGGCACTCTCGCCTACAGGTGGGCGGGTCATGAAATTCCCGCCCCCATGACCACGCCGGAGTCCCTCGACCTCCAGGGACTTTTTTACCGGATGGTAAAAGACCAGGTCTCTCACGTCGTAATGGAGGTCTCCTCTCACGCGCTGGCCCTTGAAAGAATAGCCGGATGCGAGTTTACAACCGGTGTTTTCACCAACCTGTCTCAGGACCACCTCGATTTTCATGCGACCATGGAGGATTATTTCGCCGCCAAAAAACGCCTTTTTTTAAACTACCTTACGTCGCGCTCTTCGGCGGCGGTAATAAACGTCGATGACGAATACGGCGCGAGATTAATCGAAAACGGCGCATGCCGCGCGGAAAGGCTCATCGGTTACTCGGCGGGACCCGGCGCACCCGATCACCATGCCCAAACCGTTTTTGCGCAAAATCCCGTATTCAGCCCCTTTGGCATCACCGCCACAGTCCATGCGCCCGGGGGGCCTCTTGCCATCGAATCCGCGCTCATGGGCAAACTCAACCTCTACAACATCCTGGCGGCCATTTCCGCCGCGGTCTCGCTCGACATTGCCCCGGGGGCCATCGAGGAAGGCATCCGCAACCTTTCTCGCGTGGACGGGCGCCTCGAGCGCGTAGAGATCCCCGAGCGCTGCGGTTTTCAGGTGGTTGTCGATTACGCGCACACCCCCGACGGGCTGCAAAAGGCGCTGGCCTGCATTCGGGAAATGACTCAAAAAAGGCTCATCGCGGTCTTTGGCTGCGGGGGAGACCGCGACAGGAAAAAACGGCCGATCATGGGAGAGGTGGCGGCAAGGCTTGCCGACATAGTGATCCTTACCAGCGATAATCCCAGGTCCGAGCCCCCGGAGGATATCCTCGATCAAATCGAAGAAGGGGTGAAAAGATCCTCTATCCCTTTTTTGGCCCCTCCTGAGCTGGCCCTGGCCTCGAAGGGCTGTATTCGAAAATCCGACAGGCGCGAGGCGATCGAGCTCGCTGTTTCCATCGCTTCGCCGGGGGACATGATTTTTATAGGCGGCAAGGGCCACGAGACCTACCAGATAATCGGCGAAACGAGACACTCCTTTGACGACCGGCTGGTTGTGGAGGACTGCCTGAAAGAGTGGAACGCGCCCAGTCCCGTGAGGAGCATATGATCGAAACCGCAACGGATTTGGCCGGGGATGCCGGCGGCAGGGTCCTCTCGGGAGACCCGGGGGCCGCGATCGGGGCGGTTTGCACCGATACCCGCCGCATTGAACCCGGAGACTGCTTCGTTGCGCTTTGCGGGGACCGCGACGGCCACGACTTCGTCCTGGAAGCTGTAAAAAAAGGGGCGGGGGCTGTGATCGTATCCCGGGACATCGTCCTTCCTCCAGGAGCCGCAGCCGCCGTAATCAAGGTGGGCGACACCCTGTTCGCCCTGGGCGAGCTTGCAAGGCGGCGCCGCGGAAGGTTCGACATCCCGGTGATCGCGGTTTCGGGCAGCAACGGCAAGACCAGCACCAAGGAGATGGCGGCCGCTGTTTTGGGCCGAAGCCGCAAAGTGCTAAAGAACACGGGGAATTTCAATAATCTCATTGGCCTTCCCCTTACGCTTCTTGGCTTGAACGCAGAACACGGGGCGGCCGTAGTCGAAATGGGGATAAACGTTTCCGGAGAAATGGAGCGGCTGGCCCAAATCGGCTCGCCCACCATAGCGGTCATTACCAATATTCATTCGGCGCACCTGGAAGGGCTCGGGTCGACGGGTCGCATCCTGGAGGAAAAGGGAAAGCTCTGGGAAGCGCTGGGGCCAAACGGAGTTGCGGTGGTAAACCTTGACGACCCGCGGCTCTCGCGGTTTGCCGAGCGAATCGCAGCCCGAAAAATCACCTTCTCCAGCCAAAATTGCGCGGCCGATGTTTGGATTTGCTCGCCGATCGAAGTCCTGGAAGGAAAGACCAGCTTCCGGATACATGGCGCGGGGGCTGAGATAGCTGTGAGCCTCCCGGTCATGGGCGCCCACTACGCCCAAAACGCGCTGGCGGCAACCGCTGCAGCCCTTAGCGCCGGAGCCGGGGCAGAAGAGGTGGGCGAAGGCCTTGCCGCCGTTTCGCAGGTCGCACAGCGGATGCGCTGCGTAAGACTAAAAGAGGGGAGCGTCCTGGTAGACGATACCTACAACGCCAATCCGGCCTCCATGATCGCAGCCCTCGAAGCGGTTAGAGCCGCCAGCGCGGGTAGTCCCTTCGTGGCTATCCTGGGCGAGATGTTTGAGCTGGGCCCTGAGAGCCCTCTTCTCCATTTCGAAGTGGGGAAAGCCTTCGGGACGGCAAAACCCGCCCGGTTGATCGCCTTGGGGGCCCTGGGCCTGGAGTTGCTAAGAGGCGCGCAGGAGGCAGGACTTGCTAAAACGCTTTGCTTTCATGCTAAAGATCACGCGGAGGCCGCCGATTACGTAAACCGGTTTGCCCCCGCCGGGGCGTGGATTCTGGTCAAAGGCTCCCGTGGAATGACTATGGAAAAGGTCGTCCAAAAGATTACGGATGACCGGGGACTGAGCAATTGAGGCAAAAGGGTCGCAAAAAACATCTGGTCGTAGGCCTTGGCGCTTCGGGACGCGCGGTCTGCGAGTTGCTCCTTAGCCAGGGAGCTCGAGTCTGTGCGACCGATCTGCGCGCAATGTCCGAATTTAACGGGGCACTTGATTCCATCGAAAAGGCCGGCGCCGTCCTGCGCCTTGGCGGCCACAGCCTGGAGGATTTCCTGGGCGCCGAGACCATAATCGTTAGCCCCGGCATCGCCCTGGATATCGCACCGCTTGCCGAAGCGAGAAGCCAAGGGATAGAGATCGCCGGCGAACTCGAGTGGGCCTCCCGCCAGGTGAGCCTGCCAACCGTTGCGGTAACCGGCACCAACGGGAAAACGACCACGACAGCCCTTATAGGCGAAATCGTAAAGCAGGCCGGAAGGCGTCCTTTCGTTGGCGGAAATATCGGCACGCCCCTTAGCCGCTGGATACTTTCCAAAGAGCCCGCAGACATCCTGGTGCTCGAACTTAGCAGCTTCCAACTCGATACCGCTTCCACCTTCCGCCCGGACGTCGGGGTATTGCTAAACATAACGGAAGATCACCTGGACCGCTACCAAAGCTTTGAGGCCTACGCCGATTCCAAACTCTCGATTTTTAGAAGGCAAAACAGCGCGGATTTTGCGCTCATAAATGGCGACGATCCGGTTTGCAGAAGGCGTGCGGGGGAAATCCCGGGAAGGCGCCTTTCCTTTGCCGGATCTTGCGGGAGCGCTCATGCTTCGATTTGCGGCGGCGCCGTAAGGCTTTCCGTCCCGGGCAAAGACACAGTTGAGATAAGCCTTGAGAAAACCCGCCTCCAGGGCGCGCACAACCGCGAAAACATCATGGCCGCCTGCCTTGCCGCCCTGTGCCTGGATATCGGCGCTGCGGCCATGCAGGCCGGCGTTGACGCCTTCCCGGGGTTTTCCCACCGGGTCGAATGGGTCCGCAACTGGAAGGGAATCGATTTCTACGACGACTCGAAGGCGACAAATGTCGGCGCGGTCGTAAAGGCTCTGGAAGGGTTCGAGCGGCCCGTTTTGCTGCTTCTTGGCGGACGGGATAAGCTGGGGGCCTACGAACCTCTCCTTGCCCCTCTGGCCGCCCGGGGAAAAGGCGTTTTCGCCTTCGGGGAGGCCGGGCCCAAAATTTACGAACTGCTGCGCGGAAAAGTCCCCGCGGGCCTTTATCCGGATCTGGCGGCGGCTTTTTGCCAAGCGCTCCGAAGCGCTGCGCCAGGAGATGTCGTATTGCTCTCTCCAGCCTGCGCCTCCTTTGATCAGTATCCAAGCTACGCGCGCAGGGGCGACCATTTTAAAGAGCTGATCGCCGGGTTAAACGATTTTTAAACAGGGGAACACATTGTCTAGAACGACCTCCGATATGCCTCCGGTTGCAGCGGAGCACTCAAGGGAAAGACTCCGCCTCCACTGGAAGCCGCTTCCCCTGCAGGTGCAACTGTGGGTCGAGGTGTCCCTTTTGATCGCTTTCGGTTTGATAATGGTCTACAGCTCCAGCTCGATTCCCGCGTTTAAAAGGTACTCGGACTCGAGCTACTTTCTTAAACGACATCTTATTTCCATCGTGCTGGGGTTCGCGATCATGTTCTGTGTGAGCCGCATCCCCTACCGCTCTTTTAAGAAATACTCCGGCCCCCTGATGGTTGGCATGCTCGGGATGCTCGTCCTGGTCCTTATCCCCGGCATCGGCGCCAAGATCAACAATGCCCGGCGCTGGGTAAGAGTTGGCCCGCTGCACATCCAGCCCGCCGAATACGCCAAGGTGGTTTGGGTCTTATTCCTCAGCTCCGCCCTGGTAAGAAAGCAGGACCGCATCAAGCAGCCGAGGGTAAGCTTTTGGCCCTACCTGCTTCTTTGCGGCCTTTTCTGCGCGCTTTTGCTAAAGGAGCCCGATTTTGGCTCCGTGTTCATGTTCGTTCTTCTCATGGTCGTTATGATGGCCGTAACCGGGGTGCCGTTTCGCTGCTTTTTTCTCATGGCCCCTTTTGCCTCGCTGGCTTTCTACAGGATGGTCTTTCTCGTCCCGTATCGCCGCAGCCGCTGGGAGGCATTTTTAAACCCCTGGGTCGATCCCCTCTATTCGGGGTATCAGCTCATTCAGGGATGGATAGCGGTTGGCTCGGGAGGATTTTTTGGAAAGGGGCTGGGCGCCGGACAGCAAAAACTGCTCTACCTGCCCGAGTCCTACACGGATTTCATTTTGGCTGTAATCGGAGAGGAACTGGGCTTTCTTGGCATTTTGCTGACCTGTGTGCTTTTCCTCTTTCTGTTCCTTACCGGACTTGAAATCTCCAAGGAAGCCCCCGATTATTTCGGAAGCACGCTCGCAATGGGCCTGACCATGCTCATCTCGCTCGAAGCCCTGCTAAACATGGCGGTCGTGCTGGGGCTGGTGCCCACCAAGGGAACCGCCCTACCGTTTATTTCCTACGGGGGCAGTGCGTTTGTCGCAAATTGCGCCGTTGTCGGGATGCTCCTTAGCATTGCCGGAAGCTGTGAAAAAAAGACGGATAATTTTGACTAGCAAAAGCTTTTGAAAGTAACGAAAAGATCATGTTCAAACGTTATCAACATATTCATTTCATCGGAATCGGCGGGATTGGCATGAGCGGGATAGCCGAACTGCTCGTAAACCTGGGCTACAAGGTCAGCGGGTCGGACCAGAAGATGTCGGATTTGACCAAAAGGCTAGAAGCCCTGGGCGCGCTCATTTATTCGGGCCATGACGGGGCAAACCTTGCGGGCGCCGATGTGGTCGTGGCCTCTTCGGCCATTTCCGAAGAAAATCCCGAACTCCAGGCGGCCCGAAGGCTTCCCAAGGTCCCCGTTATCCGCCGCGCGGAGATGCTCGCCGAACTGATGCGCCTTAAGTACTCGGTGCTGGTCGCCGGGGCCCACGGCAAGACCACGACCACCTCGATGGTCTCAACGGTGCTTGCCCGCGGGGGCCTCGACCCGACGGTGGTAATCGGGGGAAAATTAAACGCCTGGGGCGCCAACGCAAGACTCGGAACCGGGGAGTTCATGGTCGCCGAAGCCGATGAGAGCGACGGCACCTTCCTGCTGCTGCCCCCAACGATCGCCGTTGTGACAAACATCGACCGCGAACACCTCGACTTCTACCGCGACATCGACCACATACGGGAGACCTTCCTCCAGTTCATAAATAAAGTCCCCTTTTACGGGCAGGCCATTTTGTGTCTTGAAGACGAAAACATCCAGGCGATTTTGCCGCGAGTCGAAAAACGATTTGCGACCTACGGCTTTTCCTCCCAGGCCGATTTCCAGGCGAGGCAGGTAACAACCTGCGGTCTTTGCAGCACCTTCCGGGTATTTCACGACTCGCAGGAATGGGGCGAGGTGGAAATTCAAATTCCCGGCCGCCACAATGTGCTAAATGCCCTGGCGGCGGTGGCTGTGGCCCATGAGCTCGAAATTCCCTGGCCGGCCGTCCAGGCGGGTCTACGCGATATGACCGGCGTCCAGCGCAGGTTCCAGATAAAGGGGGAAGCAGGCTCCGTTCTGGTTCTCGACGACTACGGCCATCACCCGACCGAAATCAGGGCCGTCCTCGAAGCCCTGGAAGGCTGCTATCCCGATCGCCGGCGCATAATCGCCTTTCAGCCGCACCGCTACAGCCGCACCAAAGCCCTGCTCGAACAATTCGCCAGGTGCTTTTATCACTGCGACGTTTTGCTGATATCCGAAATATATCCGGCGAGCGAAAAGCCCATACCGGGCATAACCGGCCAAAGGCTCGCCGAGGAAATAGCCGCCCACGGCCACCACGAACTCCATTTTTGCCCGACCTTGGACGATATGGGCGAAAAGCTCCGCGAAATGGTAAGACCCGGAGACGTGGTGATGACCCTTGGGGCCGGAAACATTGTGCAGGTTGGCGAGGCTCTTCTGGAAAGCCTTGGGGCCATCGCGAGGTAAATAGCGCTGTACCCGTGCTTATCCGCTTCGGGTGAGCGGGAGATCGATTGGTTGGATGGAAATCTTGTATGAACTCGACGCTTAGCACTCTTGAAGCCATTGCGGATGTCGAAATCCTAAGGGGTGAGCCGCTTTCGCGCCACACGACCTTCCGGGTGGGAGGGCCTGTGCGGATGGTTGCCCGTCCGCGAAGCGAGAGGGCGCTTTTCGCCTTTTTAAACGCCGCAAAAGAGCTGGGTGTCCCGTTCATCGTTTTGGGCGAGGGAAGCAATGTCCTTGCCCCCGACGGCCCCTGGGACATGGTGGTCGTACAGCTCCACCTGGCCTTGAGCGAACTGGTGGTCGGCAGCCCGACCCCGCAGGGCGGAAAAATTCTCTACGCCGGCGCGGGCGCAAGGCTTGCCGACCTCATACGGTTTTGTATCAAAGAGGGCCTCGAAGGGCTCGAGCCCCTTGCCGGGGCGCCGGCAACCGTTGGCGGAGCGCTCTTTATGAACGCTTCGACCTCTTTGGGAGCTATCTCGGACCCGCTCGCAACCATCGACCTGCTGGGCCCCGACGGCCAAAAACGATCGGTTGGCAGGGGCGAGCTAAACCCGGGCTACCGCACGATGGGGATTTCGAAAAACTCCCTGATCCTTGGCGCCGGCTTCCACCTCCGGCCGTGCGAAACCACCGTGTTACAGGAACGGGTGGAAGCGATACTTAAAAGACGCCGGCAATCCCAGCCCCTGCGCTACCCTTCGGCCGGATCGGTTTTTAAAAACCCCGAGGGGCGATTTGCCGGGGAGCTCATAGAAAAGGCCGGCCTCAAAGGCTTTCGAATAGGCGATGCCCAGATTTCGCAAAAACATGCCAACTGGATCGTCAATCGCGGCAAGGCCACGGCCAAAGAGATCCTTGAGCTGATAGAGAAGACGGAAAATGAAGTGTACGGAACTTTTGGCGTGCGTTTGGAGCGAGAAATTCGTATACTGGACAGACTATATAGAAACCCGGCCCTATGCTAAAATCCAGGAAATATAGAAGAAATAAGTATCAGGAGAGCACGCGGGACCGCTTCAAAGGCAACTTTCGCGTCTTTCGCGATTTCTTTATCCTTTTTACCTGGTTTTGCTTTGTTGTGGCTCTTGGCGCCGGCCTCTCACGGCTCTATTACAGAATAGTCGACGGGCAATGGTTAAAACTTGAGCAAATAAGCATTGCCGGGATCAAAAGGCTAAACCGGACCCGGGTCCTTGACACAATGGGCCTAAAAAGAGGCCAGTGCGCCCTGGGCATCAATGTCGAACGGGTAGAGGCTCGCCTGGAGAGGCTGCCCGTAGTCGAAAAGGCTACCGTAAAGCTTGACTGGCGAGGGCGCGTGGCGGCGGAGATAGTCGAGCGAAAGCCCTTAGCCGTCGTTGCCTGCGAAGGGTGCAATATGCTGATGGACTCCGAAGGAGTTCTTTTCGCGCGGATAGACCCCGGGCAAAAGAACTCCCTGCCCCTTATGACAGGGCTTTGCGACCCGGGTGTAAAAACCGGCGACTCGGTATCCGCCGAGAGACTGCAACACGTAACGGAGCTGCTTTCGGCCATTGACGATTCCAAGAGTTGGCTGTCTGGTTCGGCCATTGACGAGTGCCGGTGGGGTAAAAATGGCTTTACGCTCATCATGGGCCAAAGGGCCATTCCGGTAAACTTTGGCAGGCAAGATTTTCAAAAGAAGCTGGCAAAGCTAAAAAACGTGATACGCACGCTGGATGACCGGGGGTGGGCCGATCTGGTGACCCGGATCGATCTTGATTATCCAGGCAGGGCATATTTGGATGGACAATTCCCTGTTCCCGCTACGGGGCAGGGGGCGGCAAAACGGCCGGGCTGATCGCATCTAAGAGGCGGGTGCGGAAAGGCCGGGAGCAGGTAGGAAACACCGCTTCCCGCTTCCCGCTTCCCGCTACACTTGAAAGGTATCCCCATGGGGAAAAGAGAGGAACTGATCGTCGGTTTGGACCTTGGCACCACCAAAGTCTGCGCCGTGGTCGGAGAAGTAACCGCTGAGGGAATCAATATCGTGGGAGTCGGGACCTATCCTTCTGCCGGGCTGAGGGGGGGAGTCGTTGTAAACATCGACCAGACGGTCAATTCCATAAAAAAAGCGGTCGAAGAGGCCGAGCTTATGGCCGGATGCGAGATCTCCTCAGTCTTTGCCGGAGTCGCCGGCACTCACGTCCAAAGCCTTAACAGCCATGGGGTCATCGCCATAAAGAGCCGCGAAGTGACATCCTCGGATGTAACCAGGGTCCTGGACGCGGCAAAAACGATCGCACTTCCCTTCGACAGGCAGATACTCCACGTTTTGGCCCAGCAGTACATCGTGGACGACCAGGAGGGCATTCACCATCCGGTTGGAATGGCCGGAGTGAGGCTCGAAGCCAAGGTGCACATCATAACGGCCATGACCAGCGCGGTTCAAAATATCGTTAAATGCTGCGAGAGGGCTCACCTCCAGGTGAACGACGTTGTCCTCGAGTCTTTGGCCTCAAGCGGCGCGGTGCTCGACCCCGACGAAAAACAACTGGGCGTGGCCCTTATCGATATCGGCGGGGGAACCAGTGAAATAGCAGTTTTCCAAAATAACGGGATCCGCCACTCGACGGTCGTGGGTCTTGGCGGAAATCATATTACCTCCGACATCTCGGTGGGCCTGCGGTGCGCGATGGACGAAGCCGAAAAGATCAAGAAAAAGTTTGGCTCCGCCCTGATCGAAGCGGTCGATCAGCAGGAAGTGATCGAGGTGGGATCCGTTGGCGGCCAAAAACCGCGCCAGCTCGCGCAGTCGATTCTTATCCAGATTATCGAAGCGCGGGTAAAGGAGATTCTAGACATTATCGAGTGGGAACTGGTGAGATCGGGGTTGATCGAATCCCTGCACGCGGGGGTGGTTCTGACCGGCGGGGTCTCACTGCTGCCCGGGATTCGCGAGCTTGCCGAAAGGGTGTTCGACATGCCCGTACGAATCGGGGTCCCGTCCAATTTCGGCGGACTGGGCGATGTGGTCAAAAACCCGATTTATTCGACGGCCACAGGACTTTTGCTTTATGGAAAAGAACACGGCGGGGGAATGCCGATGCGCGATACCCGCGCTTCGATGGGACCGGTTTGGGAAACCATAAAGCGCTGGTGGAAGGAATTTTGGTAACTGGCGGCGTGCAGGGCATGCTGCTTTGAATTTTTAAGGCTTTTCAGGCGGAGAGCTCATGGCAAGGAATGCGACCAAAAGGGGGAAGCTCAACATGGAACATACGACGATGGAACCTACCGGAGTCAGCAACAGGGCAAAAATTGCCGTCCTGGGAATAGGCGGGGGCGGGGGAAACGCCATTAACAACATGATAACGGCCGGTCTTGAGGGGGTAACTTTTATTGCCGCCAATACCGACTGGCAGGTGCTGGAAAGAAATCTGGCGCCGAAGAAAATTCAGCTCGGGACCAATCTGACCAGGGGCCTTGGCGCAGGCGGACAGCCTGAAATGGGCGCAAAAGCCACCCAGGAGGACATCGATAAAATCCGCGAAGCGGTAACCGGCAACGACATGGTATTTATAACCGCCGGGTTGGGCGGCGGAACGGGGACAGGCGGCGCCCCGATCGCGGCCCAAATCTGCAAGGAAATAGGCGCCCTCACCGTGGCTGTCGTAACCAAGCCCTTCCAGGTCGAAGGAAAAGTACGCATCCGTCATGCGGAAGACGGCCTGAAAACGCTGCAGGAAACCGTCGATACGCTTATCACCATCCCCAACAACCGCCTGCTGTGCCTGGCCGACAAGCGGTCCACCTTCCTGGAAATGATAAAAAGAGCCGACGACGTCCTGCTCTACGCCGTTAAGGGCATCTCGGATCTGATCATAAAACAGGGCTATATCAACGTCGATTTCAACGACGTCAAAACTGTCATGGGAGAAATGGGGCTGGCCCTTATGGGCACCGGAGTCGGGCGCGGCGAAAACAGGGCCGCCCAGGCCGTGCAGCAGGCAATTTCGAGCCCGCTTCTGGAAGACGTCTCCATTCACGGCGCGCGGGCGGCTCTTATCAACATCTCGGCGGGCCCGGATCTGGGGATGCACGAATTCGAAGAAGCTCTTTCCATCATTCAAAAAGAGGTCACCGACGAAGCCAACATCATCCTGGGCATGGTGATCGACGAGAAGATGGAAGACGAGATACGTGTCACGGTGATCGCAACAGGCATCGGGAAAGTGACTCGGACAAAAGCAGCCGAACAGCCTGTGGTAAGGCCCATCAGAAGAATGAGGCCCGAGAGCGTCGTTCCGGCTATCGACTACGATCTTCTCCAGGTCCCGCCCGGCGTGCGGCAAAGACTTCCCATGAAAGACGCCGTTTCGGCCATGGATGAAATGGAACCCGAACGCGACCTGCATCAGCCGGCGCAAAAAAGCCGCAGGACTCTGCTCCAGATGATTACCGGCGGCGGTCGCAGTCATGAGGAAGAAGACTTAAACATCCCCACCTTCATTAGAAGGCAGGCGGATTAGGCTTCAAACCCATAAAAATCGCATCCGTAAAGCCATGAAAAGCCCCCCCTCTGTCGCCGAAATGGTGGCGGAGGAGGGTCCTGCGGCGTGTCGCCGCAGACGGGTTGCCAAGCCCCGACCTGCGCCGGCGGCAGTCCGCACCGCCTGCCGGGTGATGTATTCACCGAAGTTTCATCTCGTTCAAACCGCATCCCCGGAGGCGGTGGCCCCGCTTATAGGAAACATCATTTTTAGAATAGGTGAAACGAAGTGCAACCCATCGCCCCTTGACGCATCTTTTTTGAAACTTCAGCTTGAAAGGGCCGTGGCGCCCCGCTTAAATCCCGCGAAACGCCGGACTGTGAAATTGGCGCTAAACACAAAGAAGTCTGTTTGACACAAGGGACGGCGGAGTAATAATCTGAAAAGGCTCGATAAAATTTGGCCACTCTGAAAAAATGGCGCCGCTGATGCCACAATTGTGAGCGCGCTGCGCCCGCAATAATTTCTTCAACTTTTACCCAAAGCAAAACCATGCCGAAAAAAGAGCGCAAGGTTGCGACCACGGGAGGGTTTTACAATCCGACAAGGATTATCAAAACCTCCTTCGGGAACTCCAAGCCGAGTACAAGGGGAAACTGCGAAGCGAAATGAAAATCAAAAAGGCCCTTCCGGATTTATGATCGATGCGGAGGACAACTCCAACCATTGGTTGGAAAATCTGCAACCCCTTTGCCCTTCCCAATCCCAAGCGCGCCAGGGGAGCTGGATAGCCGCGAATTTTTGTTTAAGAGGGTTGAGGTTCCAGGGCCTCGCTCACGGCCTCGGGGTTGCGGGCAATAACGACAAGGTAGGCGCGTGCTGCCGCGTCGGGCTCTTTGCGGTTTTGCTCCCAATCGCGAAGCGTGCCGAGCGGGATATGGAATCGCGCCGCAAACCCTTCTTGGCTAAGGCCAAGCGCACGCCGAACGATTGTCACCCGCGGCGTGCGCTTCATGAGCTTTTCATTGTCAGGCGTAATGGGGTGCGCGTCGGGATCTCTCAAGGCGGCAACATGGCGTTGCGCTTCGGTCATGGCGTCGAAGCGTTCCCAATCGTGTCTAGTAGGCGTTTTCTTCGTGATATCGGCGTTTTTCATAGGTTTCAGCTCCTCGGGCCGAAATAATGCGAATTTTATCATTTCTCACGGTGTAAGCGACATACAATAAGCGATTCTCCACCATGCCCAGGATGGAATATCGATCTTCGCCATGCGGCGCGCGCTCATCGAGCCAATCGAGGGCAAAGGCGTCTTTGAACACGTCTTGCGCTGTCTCAAATCTAACGCCATGAACGGCGTAGTTTTCGACGGCCTTGGTATCGTCTCATTCAAAAGATTCATCACTCATGGAGCGTACTGCTTAGCCGTAGTGTAGTCAATTTTCTTGCGCCCCATGCGGGGACCAGCTCCAGCCGTTCACCGGGGAAAACTTCATCTGTCGTAGCTCTTAGCAAGCCGAGGCCTCCCCGAATATCCTCCAAACCGCTGCCGGTATTCTCTGGGCCCCAAGCCGGTTAGCTTTCCGAACACCTTTCTAAAAAATGGAACGTCTTCATAGCCGACCCTATACGTGATCTCGTTAAAGCTTAAGTCCCCCTCCTCCAGGAACCGTTTGGCCATTTCCACCCGCAATTGCTGCTGATACCCCAAAGGTGTCACACCTGTCGCCCGTTTGAATCGCCGTTCCAACGAACGACGGCTTATGCGGAATTTCCCCGCCAGTTCGGCGTAATCGATCGGTTCGGCGCAATGCTTTTCGATCCAACTTCGGCTCTTATCGACAAGAGGATCTCCATGGTCTTCTGGAAGAAAATAGCTCTTGTAGGGGGTTTGCGTTTCCCGCCCAAGGTCCAGGATCATTGTCTTGGCCGATTGCACCGCGGTTTGCCTGCCACAGAACTTTTCAACCAGGTAAAGGGATAAATCCATTCCCGCGCTCACCCCCGCGGAACAATAGAGACGGTCCTGGTCGAGAAACATTAGGTCTTCTTTTAAACTCACTTTGGGGTATCGCCGTCGGAAGGTCTCCGTAAACCCCCAGTGAAGGGTGGCGGCTTTACCGTCCAATAATCCCGTTTCGGCCAGCAAAAAGACCCCCGTGCAAATTGTTGCCACGTGGCTCCCGCGTTCATATTGCCGGCGCAGCCACGGGACAAGGTTCGGACCGGTTTCGAGTATCCGATCTATATAGGTCGCCGATGCAATAATGATCAGGTCCGTTTCTTTAACATCTTCAATGGCGCAATGGGGCTGAATTTGGATTTTATTGAGGCATTGAATGGGTTGTCCGTCCACCGATGCGATGGTCACATCGAAAAACGGGGTCTGAGGAGATTTGCTCACCCGGTTCCAGAGCCTTCCCGCCTGGTTCAAGATATCCATGGGACCGAAAATGGTAGTTGCCATGGAATTATAAAGCCCGAGAATCGTAACCTTTCCGGGGATGGTGCTCATCATTTTCTCCCGGTATAAAAGTGTAGATATGACGATATCGCCATCTAAAATGTCGTTTGTGCCACTTTTGCCCCCGGAACGCAACCTCTATGATTCGGCCAACGGTTTGCTTCGACCATGTACCTGGCAAGAACTTATGTGGCAAAAGGAGAAAATGAATGGAATATGAACGAATACTTTCGGCAATCGCCCCATGCGGCCTTAGCTGCGAAACATGTTTTGCCCGCGTGGACGGGGGCATACACCAACTCAGTCGGGAACTAAGAGAGAAACTGGGCAATTTCTCGGCCTACGCCAAACGATTTGAAAACATGCTGGAGGCGCCTGTTTTCGAAAAATACCCCGACTTCGAGGCGATGCTCGATTACTTTTGTTCAAATAATTGCAACGGATGCCGAAGCGAGCAGTGCAGGCTGTTCAAAGACTGCGGGATTCGCCCCTGCCACCAGGAAAAAGGAGTGGATTTTTGCTTTCAATGTGAGGAGTTTCCCTGCTCGAAGACCAACTTCGACGAAAGTCTGCGCAGGGCGTGGGTGCTGATCAATGAAAAAATCCGGAAAACAGGGATCGAGCAATACTACGAAAAAACCAGGCGCCGCCCACGGTATGTCTAAAAACAAAGCAAAGACAGCTCCGGGTTGGCGGTTTGCCCTGCCCCAACCCGGTGCTACCGGCTGGTAAGTCTTACTCTGACTTTAACGTCACCTTTTTTGTCGATAATCTCTTCGACCTTGGCTCTGAGTTTTCTGTCGCTCCCCATGAAGTCCCCGTGCGCCTGGATGGAAACGACAAGCTCGCACTGCTCGACTTCCACCTTGGCCGACGGGATCTTCTGTATCAGGCCGCCTGCGCGCGGGCGGCCTGATACAGAAGATCGATCTGCTTTCGGTTGACAGAAGTTATTATTGCGACAATTGTCTTTTTTTTTTCGCCCCGGACGGTAAAATGAGCCGAGCCGAGCCGCCCCTGTCGGGACGCTCGATACATTGCGAACACAAAGGGGAAAAGAAAAAATGAGTACGGTCTACGAAAAGCTAAGACACCATTTGGACAGCCTCCCGGGAGGGTTTCCGGCCACCGAAAACGGCGTGGAGATAAGGATACTCAAACGACTTTTCACTCCCGAAGAGGCCGAAATCGCCCCCTTTGTGGGCATGAAGCTGGAGCCGGCCGAAGCTATCGCCCGAAAGGCCGGAATGGATACGGACAAGGTCGACGCGCTTTTGCACAGCATGGCCAGACGGGGTCTTATCTTTAGCATCGAAACGGTTGGTCGCCCCCACGTGTTCATGGCCGCGCAGTTTGTCGTAGGTATATGGGAATACCACGTAAACGACCTCGACAAGGATTTTGTAAAGGACATGCAGGAATACTCCCCCGTATTGTTTCGGGAGGCATTCGGACCCCTTCCCCAGTTGAGGACCATACCGGTTGGCAAAAGCATCCAGGCCGGCATGGAGGTCCTCCCCCACGAACAGGCCGAGGAGCTGGTGAGAAAGCAAAGCAAATTTCTGGTCGCCCCCTGCATCTGCCGCCGTGAACACGAACTAAGCGGAGGCGGGTGCCAAAAGCTTATGGATGGCTGTCTCGTATTTGGCTGGGGGGCCGACTACTACGAGCGAAACGGCCTGGGGCGGCTTATCACCCTCGAAGAGACCCTCGAAATCCTGCGCAAAGCCGATGAAGAGGGACTGGTGCTCCAGCCGGGCAATTCCCGCGATATCGTAAACATCTGTCTTTGCTGCGGAGATTGCTGCCAGGTCCTAAAGAACCTCAAGCTCTATCCCGCCCCGGGAGATCTGTCCTCATCGCCTTTCCGGGTCGAACTAGACGAGGAGGCATGCATCGGGTGCGGGACCTGCCCCGATAGGTGCCAAATGGACGCGCTGGAAATGCAGGGAGAAAAGGCGGCCCTAAAACCTGAGAGGTGCATCGGGTGCGGTCTTTGCGTATCCACCTGCCCCACGGAGGCGCTAAAGCTTATCCGAAAGCCCCTGGACATGCAGCCGGAGGTGCCCAAAAACCAGATTGAGGCCTTTATTCTCCGGGGGAAATTGAGAGCGCAGGCAAAAGCGGGCTTAAACGACAAACTCGAACGGCTTAAAAAAATTTAAAACCCGGGGGAAAACTGCCCCGAAGCCTTAAAGTGTTTTGCTCTGCGCGGTGCGTTAAGTTCACCAAAACCGCAAAGGCCCGTCTGTTCCTCGGCAAGGGCAACCCGAAATCGTCTCATATCGATTGGTTACCCTTGCCGCCGACATCTGATTTCGATACTCTCATTTGGCCCACAGTGATAACAACGTTCGCACAAACTCGGCATTGAGCACAAAACCTCGTGTAACCAGGTAACCGATCCCTGCCTTTCGTCCTGTGTCGGGTGATCGCCACTAAATGGGGGAGCCATGAAAATTCTTCTCATCTATCCGTACTTTCTCGAGGAGCGTAATGAAGAGGAGAACATCAGCGCTGTCCCGATGGGGCTTTACTACCTTGGCGCACTTCTGCTCCACGAGGGTTACGACGCGGAAATATTGAATTTTTACCGTGACGGCCGCAACCCTCAAAAAATAAGGGAACTACTGACGCAGAAGAACGCTGACATCGTAGGGATTTCGGTATTCAATGCCAATCGCTGGGGCGGCGTCGAGACGGCACGAATCGTTAAGGAAGTGGCCCCGGAGGCAAAGATCGTTTTCGGGGGAGTGGGCGCGACGTTTCTTTGGGACCATTTCCTGCAAAACTTCCGGGAGATCGACTATATCGTGCTGGGAGAGGGAGAATATAGTTTCCTGCAGTTGGTCAGATTCCTAGACAACGGCTCGCGGGGCGATCCCGCCGCCATCAAGGGGATCGCTTTCAGGAATGGGTCCCAAATCGTTCGAACAGCACCTGCCGATCCCATTGAAGATTTGGACAAACTGCCCAACCCTGCCAGGTACTTCACTTACCAGCACCTATCCCTTACCAGGGGCTGTCCGGGGAATTGCGCTTACTGCGGATCGCCTCGATTCTGGGGACATAAGGTGAGGTTCCATTCCGTTTCGTATTTCGTGGATCAATTGGAGCTCCTCTATCGGAAGGGGATTAGCTTTTTCTACATCTCCGACGACATCTTCACGATGAGAAAAGAGCTGGCGATAGTTGTCTGCAAAGAAATCTTGAGCCGTGGCCTCTCCATATCATGGTACGCTATTTCCCATGTCAACAACGTGGACGAAGAGATACTCTACTGGATGCGAAAGGCAGGATGCATTCAGATCAGTTACGGGGTTGAAAGCGGATCTGAAAAGATACGCAGGAAGCTTAACAAAAGGATTGAAAACGAGCGGGTCAAGAGGGCTTTTTCCCTGACGACGCGCTATGGCATCCTGGCCCGCGCCTACATAATCTATGCGTGCCCGGGTGAGTCGCCGGCAACGATAAGCGAAACCGAAGAGCTCATTCGCGAGATTAAGCCTCTTAGCGTTCTTTTCTATGTCTTGCGGGTTTTCCCCGGTACGGCCCTCTACGACGACGTAAAAGAAAGAATGCAGATCACCGATGAGGTATGGCTAAATCCCATCGAGGATATACTCTACCTCGAAACGGATCCGGACATGGCGAACGAGGAGGTTCTGACATTCAGGGACCGGTTGAGAAAGACCTTCCATGAAGGCCTCCCATCTTTTGTAGATGCAATAGAGTTCGAAGATATCCATGAATTGCACCCTTTGTACGCCGATTTCCTCTCAAGACTTGGAATCACCTTCAGTCATGGGGATTATGCCCGGATCGAAGCCATACCGGATAAGGAAGCGATTGCGCTCAGGCTTTTCACGAGAGCCTTGTGCTATTCCCCCCACGCCAGGGCCTACCTGGGACTGGCAATGATCAAGCAGAAGAATCGGGAGTACAGGGAATCGATCGAGTTGCTAACGGAGGCCATCCGACTTTTCCCGGACAGTGAACCGCTGCATATCTGCCTGGGTGTGAGCTACATGAACCTTGGAGAGTTCAGCGATGCACTCTCGACCTTGATGAAATTCCAGGACTCACCGAATGCCCTTCAACAGATAGCAACGTGCCACAGGGCACTGGGGCAGCCAGACAAAGAGCAGTCCTTCCTGAATAGATTGAGAGTATTAGCTACGAGCGCCACGAATTGAATCGAGGCGTATGGAGCCACTCTTCCCGCTACGGGGAAGCAGCCCGATTTGCCAAAGGACCTTTTTTCTCTGGAGCGATTACCTGCTCTTCTACGGGATGAGGCAAATACTTCTTGACATATAAAAGCGGGTCCGGTACGACGGCTAAATATTACCGACCGGTCGGTCTTATTTTCCCCCAGGAGCCACTCCCCATGAAACTCAAACAGAAAATAATCCTCGAAGCCCTGCGGCTCTTTTCCCTGAAAGGATTTCTCACCACATCGGTTCTAGACATCACAACCGCTGCGGGCTGCTCGAAGGGAGGCTTCTACAATCACTTCAAAAGCAAAGAGGAGCTTTTTTTAGCCGTCCTTGCCAAGGCTCGCGAAATCTGGCGCACCCATAATCTTGGCGGTCTGGAGGAAACCCAAAGCCCCGTTGCCAAGGTCAAAAAACTGCTCTTTAATTTTCGAGACATCTATCTCAAAGACACCGACTGCCTGCCGGGCGGATGCATCTTCACGACCTTATCGGTTGAGCTCGACGACCAGTTGCCCGAGTTGGCCAAAGAGATCTCCCGGGGCTTCGGGGGTCTTAAAGACATGATCAAAAGTCTGCTCGAACAAGCAAAACAATCCGGGGAATTGAGCGAACACACCGACACCGACGCCGCGGCCGCACTGATTTTTGCCGGGGTCCTTGGCGTAACGGTCATCTACGGCGTGGATAAATCCTCGGAGACCCTGGACCTTACGATCGCCTCCCTTTGCGATTACCTGGATCGACTAAGCCCGAATGGCCCCAAGGCGACTCCTCGCACACCGCCGGCTTAAAACGCCTCTTGCGCAAATGAGAGGAGAGTGTTTCAAAAAGTGAACTCTTAGAAGGGAAAGGACAAAAGCCATGGCCCTTATGACCCCGGAACAATTCGAACAGAGTCTTTCAAGTCTTAAGCCCCGGATATTTATGAACGGCAAACGGGTTGAAAACATCCTTGAAAACAGAAACACCCGAACGGTGGTGGAGGCCAACAAGGCCAGCTATGAATGGGCGCTTGACCCCCGCTACAGCCACATCATGACTTGCAGGTCGCCTCTTATAGACGACGTGGTAAACCGCTACACCCATATCAGCGCGAGCACCGAGGACCTGGTTAAAAAGGCCGAGGCCGGAACCTTCACAGCGGAAATGCTCGGCACATGCATCTACCGCTGCGTGGGCTACGATGCCTTTCATTCCCTGGCCGCCACCTGCTGGGAGATGGACCGCGACCTTGGAACCGGGTATTACCCCCGATTTCTAAACTATCTGAAGATGGTCCAGACAAGGGATCTTTCGGTTGCCGGAGCGCTCACCGAGCCGCGTGGAAAGCGCAATCAAAAAACGCTCGACTGGCCCGACCCCTACCTGTCCCTTAAAATCGTCGACAAAAACCAGGACGGCATCATCGTTCGGGGCGCCAAGATAAACATCAGTGGCGCCTTTGCCAGCCATGAAATGGTGGTCCTGCCCCAGGCGGCCCATTTTGAGGGCGAAGAGGACTACGCGGTCGCCTTCGCCGTTCCAACCGATGCCAAAGGCATCACCTACGTATGCCAGTACACGCCCTATTCGGCGGAAAGAGACGCGGCAGACGACCTCGAAGAGTTGGGAAACCCCCGATTCGGCCAGCGGGAAACCTCCCTGGTGATCTTTGACAACGTATTCGTCCCCTGGGACCGCGTATTTCATTGCGGCGAATACAAATACTCGGTCAAATTCGTCACCCGGTTTGCCAAAACGCACCGCATGACCTGCGGGGGCACGTGCAAGGTGGGCTTCATGAATCAGATCATCGGAGCGTCACGACTTATCCAGGAATACAAGGGACTCGAAAAAGCCGCCCACATAAACGACGAACTCATGGAGATGGTGGTGCTAAGGGAAACCGGGCGGGCCTGCGGCATGGCTGCGGCCAACAGGGGCGCCGAGGAACCCGTGGGCTCGGGCGTCTACCTGCCCGACGAACTTATGGGAAATGTGGCGAAGCTAAACATCTGCAACGCTTTCTGGCGCGTTATGGCCCTTGCCGGAGACATCGGAGGAGGCCTGCTCGTAACGATGCCCTCGTTAAAAGAACTAAATAATCCGGAAGTAAAGGATTACGTGAAGGAATTCTACAGCTTCGGATCAACTGAGCCCACGGAAAACATAATGAAAGTCCACAAGCTGCTCCAAAACTGGACGGCCGGCCAGCACGGCGTAGCCACCTGGCACGGCGCGGGGCCGGTCATGGCCCAAAAGATCATGCTTCAGCGCGTCGTAAATTACGACCACGAAAAAGATCTCGTAAAGCAGACGCTAAACATAAATCAGTAGAGGTTCGAAACCGCAGGCCATAATTTACAAACCCGTTTCGTGTGCCGCCGGCGCGGGCTTATACCGTGCCGACGGCGCCCGGCTAATAGAAACTGTAAAGGATTTATCAAGGCCTCTATCAATTTGCCATCCACAAATCGCCAAGACTTATTTCAATCTCCTGGAACGGCTCTGCCCGCACTTTGGCGTCTTCGAAAAAACTCGCCAGCAGTGACCACCTTCCGGATTCGAGTCTTAAGGCATCCATGGTGATTGCGACCGGATCGACCAGCCAGATATGGCCAACGTTGTGGGCAGCGTAAATGGGCATCTTTTTTATTTTGTCGGTGCGAAACGTATTTGGAGAAAGGATTTCACACACCCAGTCCGGACGAGCGGAAATCGAGTTGTGATCTTCTTTTATTGGAAATCTTTCTTTCTTCCAGCCCGCCAGGTCAGGGACCACGGTGTCGTCTCCCAGGCTGATTTCAGGCTCAATAATAATGATCCATCCGCCCGGTCCGCCACCCCGCCCGAAATCATAAGGGGGAATCAACTCACCTCCCAGTCGCGATGCGGCCAGGGTGTGTCTCCTCGATGGCCTGGGAGTTACTGTCAACTCTCCGCTTATAATCTCACCGATCGCATTTTCCGGGATGCCGTAAAGATCTTCATAGATAGCCGATTTTTTTTGCCGCATCACTCATGGCGCAAAATCCTTATTGTAATGGTTGCAAATGTTCCGTCATGGCGGTTTGCGATCTATTTGCGGCTTTGCTGCAAATAGGTGCGAGCGCTTAAAGACAAAATAGGGCGGGGGCAAATTCGGAGTCTTATAAATCGCTATCGGCCTCAGTCAAACCATACAAAAGCCCTCCCTCCGTGAAACCGCTCATCGTTTCACAGAAGGAGAACTTTTGCAGGTTACCGTTCCTGTTCTTATGGACCAGCTCCAGAGCCCCCGAAGCGAGCTGTGGTTTTCCAGTCGCCGGCCTTTTTACTTTAAGCCTTCCAGAGGCCGTGCAGATTGCAGTATTCCTTTGCGACAACCGGTCCGTCTTCCTTTACACAGAAAACAGCCTCAGGGGCCTCGCCCGGATTCATGAATTGACGATAAACTTTTCCCCCGACAATCAATTCAATCCACTCGATGTAGTGCTTTTCCTCCATCGGGTGAGCAACGCTACCTACCTTTACCTTGTAGCCTTCGGCTGTCTTTTCAATCACCGGAACATGCTTTTCCTTGGCGGCGTCCACCGTATTTTCAACAAACAGCTTCATCGGCTTCCCGCAGCAAACCAGCTCCCCCATCCCGCCGTGCATCACCTCAACGATATTTCCACACACTTCGCACTTATAGACTTGCATTCTTTCCGCCATAACCCCATCCTCCTTTTCGGTGATTAACCCCTCAAATCAAACGTTAGGCCTCTTCTTCAACTTTTACCTTATGCTTGGCGCCACACGCCGGGCAAAGAATTTCCATTTCTTTTTCGTCCCCTATGAACTTTTCCTTAAGGGTCTCAGGCCCGAGAAAACTTATGTCCCCGCATGCGCATTGAGGACATTCCCCTTTTACGTTGTAGCGTTTCTTCCCTTTCATATTGTCTCCCTTCTTGTCGTTTTTCTAATTGAAACAATCCGGAAGCCTGCGCGTAAGCAGCCTCACATGGGCCTTCTCCTGTTCGGAGAGAAAAAACATGGCCCTCTTGTAGTCGGCCTCCGGCGCTTTTTCCGCCAGGTTGCGGTAGAGGTCATAGGCTCGATATTCGAGCTCCAGGGCGAGTTCGCACATGAAAAGACATGCATTTTCCGTATTTTCTCTTACGCGCTCGACCGCCGCCTCAAGGTCCCAGCCCCCCTCGACTATGTCGCCCTTCAACTCGCCAAAGAGTTCTTCAAACGGCTTCACCTGTTTTATTTTGCTCAAAAATGCATATATCGCCTTGGCATGGCCAACTTCCATTCGCGAAAGCTTTTCGACGGTTTTCTCCCGGGCAAGCCCCGAACTCAGCGTGACCATGGTCTCATAGAAAAGGAAAGCGCCCTTTTCCATATTTATGGCCCGCTCCAGGGTTTGGGATAAATCCGATACCCCCTCCAGAGTTTGAAATCTTGGAAACCCGGTAAGGATTTTGCCCTCCCAACCCGAAATTCCCCCGATCAGAGTGTAGATGGCGCCGTTTACCAAACCGGAGTCCCTGGCAAACATCGCTCCAACGTTTGACCTGTGTCCGCTGCGGCAGTAAAAAATAAGCTCCCGGTCCTCGGGCAGCTCGTCCAGGCGGCCCTCCAGCTCGGATAAAGGCAAAAGCTTTGCCCCCGGGATGTGCTCGCTCTCGTACTCCCCGCGCTCCCTCACATCGACTAGCAGGTAGTCGGTTTCTTTTTTTTCGGAGATATACCGACTGAGATCCTCCGGGTATATTTGCTCAATACCCATGCGCCACTCCTGTTGAGCGGATGTAAAGACATCCAGGCCAAGATAGGATCGACCTAAAAGAAATGCAACCCGCAAACCGTCAGGCGACTTTCCACCACCCATAGCGCCGGCACTGGTAAGACCCTGAAAAACCAGGTTAATACGGTCTTAATTTTATCGGGATTTTTTCTACCAATTTTCACCCAGCAACTCGAAATGGGCCTTGGGATGGAGACAGGCCGGGCACGAATCGAGCGCTTCTTTGCCGGTATGCAGATAGCCGCAGTTGCGGCAGCGCCATACCACCTCTTCTTCACGCTGAAAAACCATACCCTTAGTAATATTGGACAAAAGGCAGCGGTAGCGCTTTTCGTGCTGCTTTTCAGCAACGGCGACAAAGCCCCATACGGCTGCGATTCCAGGAAATCCTTCCTCCTTTGCAACTTCGGCAAAGGCGGGATAGAGTTTGGCGTATTCCTCGTACTCCCCATTGGCGGCGGCGAGAAGATTTTCAGCCGTCGTGGCTATCTTGCCTCCGGGATAAGAAGCCACGATCTCCAGATCTCCTCCTTCGAGGAACTTAAAGAATCGCTTGGCGTGTTCCTTCTCATGGTTTGCGGTCTCTTCGAAGATATCGGCTATCTGTACGTAGCCTTCCTTTTTCGCCACACCCGCAAAGTAGGTATATCGGTTGCGCGCCTGGCTCTCACCGGCAAACGTCTTCAACAGGTTCTGTTCGGTTTTCGTTCCCTTGATGCTACGCATAGAGACGTTCTCCTTTAGTTGAAATTGGAATCTAGTTTAGAATGGTTCTAATTAAATAGCAACGTCAAACAGTCCGACTCGCATAAATTTGGCTGCCCTCCTCATGGTGACGCAAAGACCCGGCTCGTTTGTGCGGATTCTTCACTTACATTTTTAGAAAGGCCCCAAAACCTAGAGCCCTGGTCGGGCAGACCCTCACACAGGCCGGTTCCAGCCCGGCCTCGATTCTTTCCAGGCAAAAATCGCACTTGGCCATCGTCTGGTCTTGCCAAAATCGAGGAGCGCCGAACAAACAGGCCTGCTCGCAGCGGCGACAGCCCGCGCAAAGCTTTCTACTAAAGGTAACTATGCCGTCTTGTTTTCTTTTTTTCAGACTCCCGGTAGGACAGACCACCACACACGGCGCATCTGCGCAATGGAGACAGGATAGGGATTGAAAAGAAAGCGTGTGTTGGGCGCTCCCGGGATTTTCAAAACTTCTCACATGGCGAAAAGCGTTAGCGGCACCAGGCAAGTCTTTCTCATCAAGGCATGCCACTATGCAGGCCATGCAGCCGGAACAGCGTGCGGAGTTAAACGAAAAGGCCAACTGCACCGGGCTAATCCTCCTTTTTTATCGATTTTTCCACTTGGCACAGCAGCGATTTAAAGCCTGGAAATCCGGAAATCGGATCCAGGTAATCGGGTTCGAAAAGTGTGTTGATCTCCGGGTCTCGATACCCATGATAGATATTGATGACACCACGGGGAACGATATTTGTAATGTTTGCCTTGACCCGTATGGAGTTTGCGGGGGTGGATAAAAGCACCAAATCCCCTTGAGCGATTGCTCTCACCGCAGAGTCCCCGGGATTTATGTCCAGCATTGGTTCCGGCCAAAGCCCATTTGTCCAGGGGAGCCGAAAGGTCCGGGAATGGATAAACATGGGCAGCCTGGCGCCGGTTGTAAGAACGAGCGGAAAATCGGTAGACAGTTCAGGCCTGCTGACAGGGCTCAGTTCCGGCTCTTTGTATGTGGGGAGCGGATCCAGGCCAAACGAGCTCAATACAGTCGAAGCAAATTCCATCTTGCCCGATGGCGTTTGAAAGCCCGATTTTTCATACTTTCGAAAAGGGACCTGCTCAATATCTTTAAGAGCCAGACCTCCGGGATGCTGTTTGAGCTCTTCGACCGTAAGCCCTGCGGGTTTTAGGATCCAGTCCACATTGGCCTCGTACCCCTGCTTTAGCAAACCATCCCGGGCAGCAATCCGATTTGCCAAATCGAAAATTATCTCGGTATCCGGACGGGAATCTCCCAAAGGGGGAATAACAGGAGTAGTCCAGAGGACAAATTTTTCCGGATAAAACTTGAGCTCGCTTCTTTCAAACGATGTGCAGGCGGGTAGTATCAAATCGGCCGCTTTGCAGGTGTCAGTCATGAACAGCTCCACCTGGAGAAAAAAATCGAGCTTTTTCAACCTTTCGTAGAGTAAACCGCAACCCGGCCACATACGGTGATTCAAACCAAAGCCAACTACCGAGCGTACAGGGTAGGGACTACCGGTCCCAATCCTGAAGGGAAGCTCCATGGCCTGGGCCTCGGGAACTACCCGGCTCCAAACCGGAAATCTTTCAACGCCAATCCGGGGGGCCATTTCAGACCATGGACGGGATTGCTCGTATTCGTGCTCGCGGGTCGTTGGCGGACCGGGCACATACAGATACCCGGGCGGGCGCACAAGATTTCCGCCCTGGACGTCGAAATTACCCGTGAGTCCAATGAGGGCGGTCAAAGCGCGGTGATTTTGTACGCCGTTTGTATGGTGGACCGTCGGACTGGCGCTGGTCAGCAAAGCCGCCGGCCCGGTTCCAGCGTAGAGCCTCGCCGCCTCCTCGATGAGGTTGGCGGGGACACCGGTAATCGCCTCGGTTCGCTTTGGAGAAAAATTGGTTGCGTATTCTTGGAAATCATCGAATCCAACGGTCCACTTCTCCACAAAGTCCCGGTCATAGAGCCCTTCTTCGATGATAACGTTGGCCATGCAAAGAGCCAGCGCCCCCGAGGTCCCCGGTCGAATTCGCAGGTGTACGTCCGCATGCCGGGTTAGCGGCGTTAAAAGAGGTCCAACCTCGATGATCTTAAGACCACGATCTTTTGCGTCGAGAAGCCTTCTCACCATCGAGGTGTTGGAATAGAAGGGATTGGCGCTCCAGACAAGAAGGCACCTTGCATTAGCCGTGTCCGGGCCGGCTAAACAGCCGTAATTTAACTTCGCGGCTAAGACCGCCGCCGAAGAGCAGGTGCTCGATTCCGTGCAGTAGTTGGGAGAGCCAAAGCTGTGAGCAAGACGTTTTAAAAACGGCCTCATCCACTTGGAGTAGCCGGCGAAAAAGGCCACCGATTCGGCGCCCGACTCCACCTTTATGCCGTTTAGCCTCTGCGCTGCGATATCCAGGGCCTCTTCCCAGGATATTGGCCGGAATTGTCCCGATCCTTTTTCTCCGGTCCTTGCAAGAGGAGTCTTCAAACGATCTTTATGATAGATATACTGGCGGCCGGCAGCTCCTTTAGAACAAAGAGTCCCGTCATTGTGAGGGTTGCGCGACCCCTCCACCTTTATGACGACGCCCTCCTTTACATGAGCGTCTATGCCGCAATGGGACAATGGATTACAGATCGAGCAGATGGTCTTTCGAATTTCGATCCCGGTGGCCGTAAGAGGTACTCTGCTGTTTTGAAGCGCTCCACCGTCCGGTACTGCGCCGATCGTAACACCCGACGCTTTATTCATCCCAATCCGCCTTTCTTTTTCCCGGGGCAGGTAGTTGGAAGTATTTTCCAGTCGCTGCTCACTATTTACTCATCATGAGCGCCAGGCTGTCGGCTACGAGAAACCCCTTTCGCGTAGGGCGCACCCTCCCCTCGCTTACCCTTACAAGACCGGATTTACGCCATAGCGCCAAAACCCTTTGGTCTTTGGAAAAGTGTTCCAAAAACCCGATATCCACCCCCTCCTCCGTTCTAAGACCAAGATCCAAGGTCTCCAGATCGAATTGCTCACTGGTCAGTTCCTCAAAACCCGAAACCGGGGCTTTGCCTTCTCCCAGCAGCCGGCAGTACTCCCGAAGAGATAAAACGTTCCACCACCTCCTGGCCCGCGTTTGGGCCCCGGGTCCCGCCGCAAACGAGTGTGCAGAAGGACCCAGCCCGAGATAGGGAACATGGCGCCAGTATTTTCGATTGTGGCGGCACATATTTTCCTGGCCCAGGGAAAAGTTGGAGACTTCGTAGTGATGATACCCGTGTCTTTTCAGATAGCGCGAAGTCCAGATGAAAAATGCCGCCTCCATCTTTTCCCCGATGGGGCGGACCCGGCCGGACTCTTTCCGCTTCCCGAGCGGAGTGGAGGGAGAAAATGTCAGCTCGTAGCACGAAATATGCTCCGGCCTAAATTCCAGCAAAAGGTCCAGGGTTTTTTTCCAGCTCGCAAGTGTCTGCGTTTCCAGGCCGTATATGAGATCGACGCTTACGTTTCCAAACCCGGCCTCCCGGCACTCCCTGAGCGCTCGTAGCGCCCGGGCCCCGTCGTGTGCCCTTCCAAGGTATTGGAGATCCGTATCATCGAGTGACTGGACGCCAAGGCTCATGCGATTTACGCCAAAACGCGCGACCGCATCGAGCTTTTCTTTGGACAGGCTCTCCGGATTGGCCTCCATGGTCATCTCCGCGTCCGGGCCAAACGAAAAGTGTTTGCGGATGGATTCGAAAAGTAGGGCGAGTTCGCGCTCTTCGAGGACAGAAGGCGTCCCGCCGCCAAGGAATAGGGTATCGAAGACGGGGAAATCTTTTCCATACAACTTCATTTCCGCCCGGATCGCTTCCAGCCATGCCGGGACCATAGTCCGGGAAGCTACCGAGTAGAAATCGCAGTAGATGCATTTGGAGCGGCAAAAGGGTGTGTGAATATAGAGCCCGGGCAGTTCCCCGTTATTCATCCCTGGTTTTAAGAACGGATACGAAAGCGCTTTGCGGGATCTCCACCTGCCCCACCATTTTCATTCTTTTCTTACCTTTTTTCTGCTTTTCGAGGAGCTTGCGTTTCCGGGAGATATCTCCGCCGTAGCACTTGGCCGTTACATCCTTTCTAAATGGTGAGATCGTCGAGCGGGAAATGACTTTTCCGCCTATGGCGCCCTGGATGGCAATCTTAAAGTTATGCCGCGGGATTTCCTCTTTGAGCCGGTCGCACACCTGGACCCCCAAATCCCTTGCCCGTTCGCGGTGAACGATTAGCGAGAGCGCGTCCACCCTTTCTCCGTTTACCAGTATATCGAGTTTTACCAGCTCGCTTTCCCGGTACTCGGTAATCTCATAGTCAAAGGATCCGTATCCCTGTGTCACCGTTTTGAGCCTGTCGTAGAAATCGAAGACCACTTCGGCAAGCGGCATGTCAAAGGTTACTTCCACCCGCCCGGGGGTTGGGTAGACGACCCTGGGATTACTTCCCCGCCGCTCGAGGCATAGTTTCATCACCGCCCCCATGTAGCGCTCGGGCAAAATGATGATGGCTTTTATAAAGGGCTCCATCGCCTGTTTGATGCTGGTCGGCTCCGGGTAGTACTGCGGGTTTTCAATCGTTAACTTCGAGCCGTCTTCGAGCGTAAATTTATACTGAACGCTTGGCGCGGTCATGATGATTGCCTGGTCGAACTCGCGCTCAAGCCTTTCCTGGACGATATCGAGGTGCAAAAGCCCAAGGAATCCGCAGCGAAACCCCTGCCCGAGGGCTACCGAGGAGTCCTTCTGGTAGACAAGGGCCGCGTCATTTAGCTTGTACTTGTCCAAGGCGTCCTGAAGGGAGGGATAGTCGTCTGAAGAAATCGGGTAGATGGAGGAAAAAACGACCGGCTTCACATCCTTAAATCCTGGCTGGGGAGTGGAAACCGGGTTGGAATCAAGGGTTATCGTATCGCCGATCCTAATGTCTGCAACGGTCTTTATTCCGGCGATAATGTATCCGACCGACCCTGCCGAGAGTTTTTTTTGAGCCACTCGGCTCAGGTGAAAAACCCCCACTTCTTCCACCTTGTGGGTCGCCCCGGTGTACATGAACCGGATGATGTCGCCGGGAACTAAACTGCCGTCGAAGATGCGGCAGCTTGCCACAGCACCCCGAAAAGGATCGTAGTGGGCATCGAAAATCAGGGCGGAAAGAGGTTTTTCCGTGTCCCCGGAAGGCGGGGGCACATGCTCTATTACGGCCTCCAAAACATCTTCGATCCCTATTCCCTCCTTTGCCGAACAAAGGATGGCGGTATCCGAATCAAGCCCCAGGTCATGATCTATCTGGTCTTTCACCCTCTCGATATCGGCCGAGGGAAGGTCGATTTTGTTTATGACCGGGATGATTGCAAGATCGTGCTCCATGGCTGCGTAGAGATTGGCAATGGTTTGGGCCTGCACCCCCTGGGCGGCGTCTATTAAAAGCAGCACCCCCTCGCAGGAAGCAAGAGCCCTGGACACTTCGTAGGAAAAATCGGCATGGCCCGGCGTATCGATAAGGTTTAGCTCGAAGAGCTCGCCCGAGCGGCTGGTGTAGGGAAGAACCATGGTCTGGCTCTTGATCGTAATGCCTCTTTCCCTTTCTATGTCCATGTTGTCCAGGATCTGGTCTCGAAACTGCCGGTCCTCCACCATGCCCGCGTGCTGAATCAGGCGGTCGGCAAGGGTGGATTTTCCATGGTCGATATGAGCGATGATGCTGAAATTTCTGATTTGCCGCATGTAGTTTGTTCTTCCTTCATCGGTTTCAAACCACCATCGGCATGATAAGGCTTAAATATCCGGGGTCGTCTGGGCCAAGAAAAATTCCACCGTGATGGTCGTCCACCCACTCGAACCGGATAGTCTGGCTATCCATGGCCGCAATGCTTTCCATGACATATTTGACGTTGAATGCCACGCTGAAATCTTCTCCGTCATATTCGACGTCGATAATATCGTTGGCATTGCCCAGTTCGGGGTTTCCGGATTGGAGCTCGATGGCGTTTTTGCTTATATTGAATTTAACGTGTCGGTAGCTGACATCGGTTACAAGAGCCACCCGCTTTAGGGCAGGGTAGAGCAGTTCGGCCGCAACCGTAATCGAATAGGGCCTTTCGGGCGGAATGATCGCTTGATATTCCGGAAACTCGCAGTCCAGGAGCAAAGTGCTTAGAAACGTGGCTGGAGTCCGCAGCACGAGCGATTTTTCATCCATTCCAATAGACACCTCGGTTTCCTTTTCGAGAAGCCTGTGTATCTCCTGGACGGCCTTTCGCGGCACTATGATCTCTGTCCCCATCGTGAACCCGGGGAATGCATCCGCTGGGACCTCGTAGTAGGAAAGCCTATGACCGTCGGAGGAGACAAAGCGCAGGTCGTTTTCTTCCGTGGCATGCCACAAAAGCCCGGGAGTCGAAAAAGTCTCCTCTTCGCTCGGAATGGAGTAGAGGGTTTTTTGGAGCGCCCGTTTTAAGATTTCGGCGTTACAGCTCGTAAGGGGTAAATCCTGGTAGAGGTTAATGTTTGGAAAATCTTCGGCCGGAAATGTCGACAGCTCGAAGCGGGATCTTCCGGCTTTTACCAGCAGCCGGCTTCGCACTGCGTCCAACTCAAAGGACAGGCTGTCCTGCGGGACTTCCCGCACGATCTCCAAAAGCTTTCGAGCCGATACGGTGGTTTTGCCCTCTGTTTGCACCTGTGCGGCCATTTTTGTCCACAGGCTGAGCTCCAGGTCGGTTGCAAACAGCTCAAGGGTCCCATCCTCGGTGGCCTTTATCAGGCAATTGTTTAGGATGGGCATCGTCGTTTTCTTTTCGGTTGCGCTCTGAATCCTTTGAAGAACCTGGACGAGGTTTGCTTTTCCCACCTGGAATTTCATAATCGGGACATTCCTTCCGGTGTTTTTATTATATTTGTTATTTCTCTATGTGATAAAACCATAATAGTAATAAGGGCGTTATAAATTGTCAAAAAGTTTGTTAACCGTCCGTAATAGCAGCGGATACGAGTTGACAATCCATTGACCGGGCCCCGTAAAACCCATACCCTCACCGAGCCGGGGACCGGGTTGCATACATTTTCCCGACAATGGTTGAACACTGTCTAAACCGCAGCTGACGAAGTTTTGAATAATAACCTGAATTTTGCGCTCCTCACTTGAAAAAAGTCCTGCTTAAACATAGAATCTTCCCTCTACTTTGTGGTGACGATTCTGGGAATCTTGCTCTCCGGAGGGCGAAAGCGGTCCGGGGGGCTTTGTGGGGCCCGAAAAAGTGGCGGGACGAGATGCCGCGCCCTAGATTCCTTTAATGGAACAGTTTAAAAAAACAAGTCAAATAGTGAAAGGAATCTGGGTGGGAAGAGAATACAGGCCTAATGTCAGGGAATCCGCGGTGATTTCGAAGCTGGACCATCAGAAGGAGTCCCGCAGATATCACGCCATGAATCAGCTTCGTCATAATATAGAGGAGATGGCCGACAGGATCACGATGAAGCTGCTCGAAGAGCGTTTGATCGAGACGACCAGCAAGGGGGACTTGCAGGACCAGATCCAATTGGCCCTGCAAAAGGTGCTCGATTCGGAAGAATTCGAAATCCAGTTCCAGACGGCCAACCTTCGGACCCTTGTCCCGCGCCCCAATTTCGTCAGCTTGTTCGTTACGGCTTATATCGTGGAAAAGCTTATCGATCACAAGTGCATAGTCGATATCTTCGGGACGGATGAAGAAATTTACGTCAGCGTTAACCGGCAGGTAAGCCGGTTCATCCAGATGGATTGACCAACATGAACGGAGAAAAGCCAGATGGAGGGCGTTGAAACCAAGGCCACGCCAAATTTTATCCGAACCATTGTAGCCGATGACGTAAAGAGCGGAAAAAACGGGGGAAAGGTCCTTACCCGGTTTCCGCCCGAGCCTAACGGCTACCTGCACATCGGCCACGCAAAATCGATATGCCTCAATTTCGGCCTGGCTGCCGAATTCGGCGGCCTTTGCAACTTCAGGTTCGATGATACCAATCCCGGAAAAGAGGAGATCGAATACGTCGATTCGATAATGAACGATGTGCGGTGGCTGGGTTTTGACTGGCAAGACAGGCTCTACCACGCATCCGATTATTTCGACCGGCTATACGAGTGGGCAAGAGATCTCATAAAAAGCGGCAAGGCCTATGTCGATAGCCTTACCGCCGAACAGATCCGGGAATACAGGGGGACCCTTACCCAACCGGGGAAGGAAAGCCCGTATAGAAACCGGACGGTATCCGAAAACCTGGACCTCTTTTCGCGAATGCGAGCGGGGGAGTTTTCGGATGGCCAATGCGTTCTCCGGGCCAAAATCGATATGGCCTCGCCAAACCTTAACCTGCGCGACCCGGTGATGTACCGCATCCGCCATCTGCCGCATTGGAAAACAGGCGATAAGTGGTGCATCTATCCGATGTATGACTATGCGCACGGGCAATCGGATGCGCTCGAAGGCATCACCCACTCCATCTGCACGATGGAGTACGAGGACCACAGGGCCCTCTACGACTGGTACCTCGATAATCTCGACGTTCCAAGCAGGCCCCGGCAAATCGAGTTCGCCCGTCTAAACCTCGCCTACACCGTCATGAGCAAGCGAAAGCTCCTGCAACTGGTTCAGGAGCGCTATGTGGCGGGCTGGGACGATCCGCGCATGCCCACCCTTGCCGGTATGCGCCGGCGCGGGTATCCGCCGGAGGCGATTAGAAACTTCTGCGAGCGCATAGGCGTTGGCAAGCGCGAGAGCCTGGTCGACTACGGCCTTCTCGAATACAGCGTGCGGGAGGTCCTAAACGTAAAAGCTCACCGTGTGATGGCCGTTTTGCGGCCCCTTAAGGTGGTCATCGAAAACTATCCCGAAGACCGGGACGACCAGCTCGAGGCGATAAATAACCCCGAAGATCCCTTGGCCGGTGTGCGAAAAGTCCCTTTTTCAAAGGTTATCTATATCGAACGCGACGATTTTATGGAAAACCCGCCCAAGCAGTTCTTTAGACTTTCTCCGGGACGGGAAGTAAGGCTTCGCTACGCCTTTTTCATAACGTGCGTCGATGTCGTAAAAAATGAAAACGGCGAGGTGACTGAGCTGCGCTGCGTCTACGACCCGGCGACCCGCGGGGGAGATTCCCCGGACGGGCGCAAGGTAAAGGCCACCCTTCACTGGGTTTCGGCCGCCCACGCGCTGGACGGGCAAGTCCGCCTCTACGACACGCTTCTAAATCGCCCCGATGCTTCCGATGAAGAGGGCGGATCGACATTTAAGGACTTCATAAATCCCGGGTCTTTAGAGGTGGTGGAAGAGGCAAAACTCGAGCCGGCTCTTGCCGGGGCCCCGGCCGGTGTAACCTATCAGTTCGAGCGGCTGGGATACTTTTGCGTGGACCCCGATTCCACGCCGGACAAACTGGTCTTTAACCGAACGGTTACTCTTCGAGACACCTGGGCCAAGGTGGCAAAAGCGCAGGGAGTAAAGCGGGAGTAATTTGGCAGCCGTTGTGAGTTTCCCCCCCGGGATGGCTTTGCTTTTTCGAATCCGCCGCCCCTTCTGCGCCAAAAAAACGCGTGTTCGCTATTTTTAGTGGCAAAGGGGGGCGGCGGACGGCGCCGCCCCCAGAATCCTCCTGCGCTCACCCGATAAAACTCCTTTTCTTTCCTCTACGATTGACCTGGGTCAAAGCCCGTGGCGACTACTCGTGGTATTCATCAGACCAGAAAAAGAAATGCAAACCGCACTCTTTAAAAAATGGAGAAGAAATGGAAAAATATGTGTGCGCCATCTGTGATTGGGTATACGACCCGGCCTTGGGGGACCCCGATAGCGGGATAGCTCCGGGAACCAGTTTTCAGGATCTGCCCGATGATTGGGTCTGCCCTCCCTGTGGCGCCCCCAAAAGTGACTTTGAAAAAGTACAGGGGTGATCTGGAAAACCCACTCTAAATCGGATCTCTTGGGAAAGCCTCTCGGGTTTTTCCGTTTTTTAAGCGGGCAAAAGGGCTTTCGGGTAAGGACGTGCGTATGATCGGAAAGAAAAAGATTCCCACTGCGCCTCTGGGAGAGGTGGGGTTAACCGATGAAGATGTCTACGAAGCCATGAAGTCCATCCCCGGCTATCTGGACATCACTCCAAGGGATTTTAAGGAGCTCTACTGCCATGCCTGGCAAAAGGCCGTGGAGCGGATTTCACAGGCCGTTTCGGCGCGGGACATAATGACCAAAGAGGTGGTCTTTGTCTTTTCCGAGACACCGCTTGAGGAGGTGGCCGACCTCATGGGGCGCCGCTCCATTTCCGGCCTTCCGGTAACCGATGACGCCGGACATGTCCTGGGGGTCATATCGGAAAAGGACTTTCTTTCCCGAATGGGCGAGGCGGGTCCCAAAAACTTTATGACCGTTATCGCCAACTGCCTGAGAGCCCAAGGGTGCATAGCTCTTCCGATTCGAGCCAAAAAAGCCGCAGACATCATGACCTCGCCCGCGATTACGGTTACTGAGACCTCCTCTTACTCCGAAGTGGCGGCTCTTATGGCGAACATGTCTGTTAACAGGACGCCGGTTACAGACGCGGGGGGCCGCCTTATCGGCATCATCACACGAAACGACCTCATAAGGGCTTCTTCAAGGGACGCATCATGCGAAGCGATTATTTCTTAAAAATGAAAGGAATCACCAAGAGCCCTCCACGGGTAAATCTCGCCGAGATCCTCTGGTCATGGGTGGGAAGCTTTCTAGGAATTGGCGCCGTGGGGTTTCTCGACTCCCGCTGTTTAACGGGAACCGGACTCGTTCTTATCATCGGCTCATTTGGAGCATCGGCGGTTCTTATCTTCGGGGCCATAAGGAGCCCGCTCGCCCAGCCGAGAAATCTTCTCGGCGGCCATGTCCTTTCGGCGCTGGTCGGTGTTTTGGCCTACAAAACTTTGCCGACAAACCTCTGGGTCGCATCGGCTCTTGCGGTTTCGACCGCCATAGCCCTCATGCACGCAACCAAAACGCTCCACCCTCCGGGAGGCGCCACGGCTCTTATCGCAGTAATCGGGGGAGCAAAGATCCACAACCTGGGCTACATGTACGCCCTCATTCCCGTGGGGGCCGGGGCCGCGATCATGCTGACCGTGGCGTTGCTGGTAAACAATATCGCCGAAACCAGGAGGTATCCCGAGTTCTGGCTTTGATTGCAACCGGCATGAACGGCGTTTCAGGATCTTTTTGCCTACATCCGGAAATGGGCGAAAATTTAGTTCTTACATTCCATGAAAAGGAGCTCGGATGTCTTGCAAAGTCGTTTTTCATCTGGATTGGAACGATCGGGATCGAATGAACATGGCGCTAAATAACATCTTCAACCTGCTAAAAGATCCGTTTGGCCAAAATTGCGTGGTCCGTGTTCTGGCCAATGGACAGGCAGTCAAACTGTTCGAAAAGAGTTCGACCCCATCCTTGGCGGAAAAGATTTCGGAGCTAAGGGGAAAAGGCGTTGGCTTCCTTCTGTGCAATAACTCCTTGACCGGCCTGGGTATCGGGCAGGGCGACCTTGTCGAAGGCTGCGAGGTGGTCCCCGCCGGGATAGTGGAACTGATTCGCCTGCAACAGCAAGGCTTTGCTTATGTCAAACCGTGACAACCCGGTTTTTCCATTCACGACTCACAAACGCGCTATCTTCCATTCACTGCCTTAACAGGAGTATCTCCATGGTTGAAGAGGTTCTGGCCAACCTGTACCGGATAGAGATCCCGCTTCCGGGAAGCCCTTTGGGCCGGGTGAATTCTTACGTGGTAAAAGACGCGAAAAGAAATCTCATTATCGATACGGGACTGAATCGAAAGGAATGCCTCGAAGCCATGCTGGCGGGGTTGGACGAAATAGGGGTGGAGCTCAAAAGATCCGACTTCTACATCACCCACCTCCATGCGGACCACTTTGCCCTCGCCCGGTTTTTAAGCGACGATAACACAAAAGTGTACATGAACGAGCCCGATAAGACGTACATCGAAAACTGGACGAGCTGGGAGCCGGTCGAAAAGTTTTATCGACTAAACGGTTTTCCGAGCGACGAGGTCGATGCGGCGATCAGAAACCATCCCGGCGAAAAGTACGGATCGGACCGGATTCCCGTGATGAGCGCTGTTAAAGACGGGGATATCATCAGTTGCGGGGGCTTTGACTTTACCGCCGTTGCCACTCCCGGACATACGCCAGGCCATATGTGTCTGTACGAACCCGCGAAAAAGTTTCTCCTATCCGGAGACCACATACTAATCGACATAACGCCCAACATCGGCTGCTGGATGGATGGGATCGATCCGCTAAGGCTCTACCTGGAGAGCCTGGAAAAAGTCTACGCCATGCAGGTGGAACTCGTGCTGCCCGGACACCGGCGGCTGGTAACCGATTGCAAAGGCAGAATTACAGAGCTTAGGCGCCACCACCTCGAAAGGCTTGCGGAAGTGCTCGCGATTCTTGAGTCCGGCCCCCAAACCGGCTATCAAACCGCCTCCCGGATGAGCTGGGATATCGATTGCAGTTCCTGGGCCGATTTTCCGGTTCCACAAAAATGGTTCGCCACCTCGGAGGCTATCGCCCATTTGAGGTATCTGGAAGAGGAGGGAAAAATCGTTCGAAGCGAACACAACGGGTGCAGGTTCTATTCGAGGGCGCCAAAGCCGGTTTGAGCCGGTGTGCGAATGTGCGCCCGATGGTGGCCTTCTCCCCCCTTGCAAAATGACTCCCCTGGAGTGGCAAGGCTCAATCGCCCCCCTTTTTTTCAAAGGGGGGTCGGGGGGATTTCGAGTCCTTTCGTCCATCACGGAGAAAACTCCGTCCGCCATCAAGCTCCACAACCAACGTCACGCCGAGTTATTTTCACCCAACTTTGCCCGGAGAGCCTGTTTTGCCTCGGTCATCCTCTTGCGTAATTCTTTCGCCAATGGTTGGAGGCTACTGCTAAAGGAAGCATGTAAAAACGTCTAAATCGCCCCTCGGTCTTTGACCGGCGCCGAAATCCCCCCGACCCCCCCTTTGAAAAAAAGGGGGGCGATCGAGCCTTGCCCCTCGATGCGAGTCATTGCATAAAGGGGGGATCGAGCCAAGCCCCTCCATGGGAGTCATTGCAAAAGCAGGTAAATGGGCGCATGTGTGGGTAATCGCCGGGATTTCGGCCCGCCCCTGGCTGCGGAACGGCTATATCGCGCTTCCGATGAGTTGGGTGGATAAATATAGGAATTACCTATTTGAAGCATTGGCGATTACAATGTATATTCTGTCGTAGCCTCTCTTGTAATGTTTTCTAAGCTTCTGCTCGATCTGCTTTAGAGGCGACAATGGGTGATTTTTTTGGCGAATTGAATTCCATGAGACCCTGCGGGAGAGATTTCTATGTCAAATGTACATGATGAAATGTGGGAGAATCTAAATCTCGACCTGGATGCCCATAGCGGGCTGCTCCAGGTGCTCGGGAAATTCTACGGGGACATCTATGTGAGCCAGCAGGGGCGTCTCAAGGGTATGGAATATCTGGACTTCGTGCTCTCCGAAGTCCACGGGCTAAGGATCAAGGAACTCCAGGACGCAAAGGCTGCGGGCAAAAAGGTGGTGGGGACCTTCTGTGTTTTTGTCCCCGAAGAAATCGTGCTCGCGGCGGGAGGCATCCAGGTCGGTTTGTGCGCCGGGGCCGAAATCGGCAAGGACGAAGCGGAAAAGGTGCTGCCCAGAAGCACGTGCGCTCTTATCAAGTCGTTTGTCGGCTTTAAGCTCTCAAGACTTTGCCCCTACATCGAATCGTGCGATCTTATCGTGGGAGAAACCACTTGCGACGGCAAGAAAAAGGCCTATGAGATCTTTTCGGACTATGCTCCCGTCTATGTCATGGAAATCCCCCAGATGAAAAACGGCTGCGACCGCGACCTTTGGAAAAGCGAGGTTATGCGGTTTAAAAGCCAGGTGGAGGAGATAACCGGAAACAAAATCACAGCAGCCGATCTTAGCGGCGCCATTAAGCTCGTAAATGACCGCCGCCGCGTCCTGCAGCGCTTGAACCGGCTGCGCGCAGCCGTTCCGACCCCCATTTCGGGAAGAGACGTTCTCCTTATAAATCAGATATCTTTCTACGACGATCCGGTCCGGTTCACTTCCAAGATCTCGGAATTGTGCGATGAGTTGGAAGAGCGGATCAAAAGCGGTGAAGGCATCGTTCCCGAGGGAACCACGAGGCTGATGCTCTCCGGATGCCCGATGGCCGTTCCCAACTGGAAGCTGCCCTATATAATAGAGTCCTCCGGCGCGGTTATAGTGGGCGAAGAATCCTGCATTGGCACGCGTAACACCAGGGACTTGGTACAGGAAACCGGAAAAACGGTCGAGGACATGTTGGACGCAATCGTTGACCGCTATATGCGAATCGATTGCGCCTGTTTTACGCCCAATACGGAGCGGATGGAAAATATCGTCGCCATGGCCCGCGAACTCCAGGTAAAAGGCGTGATTCACTACGGGCTTTCCTTTTGCCAACCCTATTCCATCGAAGCGTTCAAGGTGGAAAAGGCCCTTAGCGGCGCCGGAATTCCGATGCTCGCCATCGAAACCGATTACGGCATGGAAGATATGGAACAGCTAAAGACCCGTGTCGAAGCTTTCGTCGAGATGACGCGCTAAGTGGATTGTATCCCGATGGCATCTGGGCTCGATGAGGAAACGGTGGCCGGTATCGACATCGGTTCACGCTCCATTGAGCTGGTTTTGCTTAATGCGGACGGTGTCCTGCGCCAGGTGAAGAGTCCTACTACGTTCGATCCCCTGGGGCAGTGCCGGAAAATGATGGGTGTCATCGACAAAAGCCGGGTGATAGCCACCGGATATGGCCGCAAATTGTTCGCTGAATCCTTTTCCGGGATAAATGTCTCGACGATCACAGAAATTCAGGCCTACGCGCTGGGAGTCGGGTTCTTGTATCCGGAAGCAAAAACGGTCCTCGATATTGGCGGCCAGGACACCAAGGTCATCTCCCTTGCTCCAAAAGGCAAGGTGGTTAAGTTTGAAATGAACGACCGGTGCGCCGCCGGGACGGGCAAGTTTCTCGAATTCATGGCTCTTGCCCTCCAGGTTCCGCTGGAATCATTCGGCGAATTTGCGCTCCGATCCGACCGCCGGATAAAGATCAACAGCATGTGCACCGTTTTTGCCGAAAGCGAGGCCACCTCCCTTATGGCCAGGGGCGAGCGGCCGGAAAACATCGCCATGGGACTCCACTCGGCAATCGTTTCGCGAACTATCGCCATGCTAAGGCGTGTGGGTATTTCCTTCCCGCTGGTGTTTGCCGGAGGTGTCGCTCACAATCCGTGCGTCGTTAGACTTTTTGAAGAGCAACTGGGGCAGGCCGTCACGGTTCCGGAAAACCCGGACATGGTGGGGGCCATCGGTGCGGCGCTTTATGCCAGAAACGGCGTTGCCCGAATCTGATTTTTCCGCTGTCTAAAAAGGAGATAAAAATGCTGCAGGTAAAAGAAGTTGAAAAAAGATCGGCTATTGTCTCTGGAGTGGCCAACACGAGCTGTCATGCCCCGTCGTGTCACGCTCCGTCTTGTCACGCTCCCGCTTGCCACGGACCGGTTGAAAGAGGGGTTTAATTCGCCCAAGCCCAAGTATAGGCGGGGGGCAGAGCAGGCCTCTGGCAAGGACACCCATGGAGGGGCTTGGCTCGATCGCCCCCCTTTTGTTTGCAAAGGGGGGTTGGGGGGCTCTACTCTGCCTGCGCCGGAAACAACGAAATAACTCCAATAAGCATCGGTTCGGGGGGCGAAGCAGGATTGGCTCTACCCTCGCTTACCAATAAACTGGCTGATCGATATGGTTGAAATTGAGGTTCCGGGACGAAAGCCCCTGTCCCTTTCCGACTTGGTTCTTGATTACAACGGAACTCTGGCCCTGGACGGTAAAATCTTGCCCGGCGCAGCGCAAAGGCTTTTGTCGCTCGCCGGGCATCTGCGTCTGCACGTTCTTACCGCCGACACCTTTGGCAGTGTCGGCAAAGAGCTTGCCGATCTGCCCTGCCGGGTCTTTGTCATCGCCACAGAAAATCAGGCCGAGGCCAAGGCGGAGTACCTAAGACAACTGGGTCCGCAAAAGTGTGTCGCGATAGGCAATGGAAGAAACGATGCCTTGATGCTCAAGGCGGCCGCCCTGGGAATCGCCGTCGTTCAGGCCGAGGGGGCAAGCGTTGAAGCGCTGTTTTCCGCCGATGTTCTTAGCCGCGATATCCTCGAAGCACTCGACCTTCTGCTAAATCCCCTGCGCCTGGTTGCCGCTCTGCGGTCCTGATCGCGGCCTCCCCTTACGTTTCCACAGTGCACACAAGGAGGGTTGAAACTGAAACCCGATTGCATGGAAAAGTTTCAAACTGCTGGTGAGCGTTTCCTGCTCGATATCTCCGAATTACAGGACAAGGGGCGGAAAGTGGCCGGGATTTACTGCCTGTTTGCCCCCGTTGAGATCGTGCGGGCCGCTGGAGCAATACCGGTAAGCCTTTGCGGCAAAAAGGAAAAACCGATCGTCGATGCCGAAAAGATCCTGCCCGCCAACCTCTGTCCGCTGATTAAGTCGAGCTATGGCTACGCGGCCACCGATACGTGCCCGTTTTTTGCCTCAAGCGATTTTTTGATTGGCGAGACCACCTGTGACGGCAAAAAAAAGATGTACGAGTTTCTCGGGCGCATCAAACCCCTCCACCTCATGCACCTCCCATACTCGACATGCGAGCCGCACGCCCTTCGCTTCTGGCGCGAGGAAATCCTGCGGCTTGCAAAATTTGTCGAAGAGTCTACGGGGCAGAGCATAGACAGGGACCATCTTCTCTATCAAATTAGAATTAACAATAAAATTAGAAGCCTCATCAAGAAAATCTCCCTCTTTCAGGCGGCCGAAACGATACCGCTCTCCGGCATGGACATGATGACCGTAATGGAGACAAAGAGTTTCTCGGTCCATCCCGAAGAATATGTAACCCTTCTCCAGGACTTCATCGCCGAGATGGAGGAAATCGCTGCCTCCGGTTTTTCCCCTTTTAAACCCGACGCCCCGAGGATTCTTCTTACCGGTTCCCCGGTCGGAAAGGGGTGCGAGAAGGTTCTCCAGATGATCGAGGAATGCGGAGGGGCGGTGGTGTGCATGGAAAATTGCACGGGGGTAAAGGGCGTGGATCTGCTTATAGACGAGGAGGAAAAAGATCCCTTCCTTGCAATTGCCCGTCGTTACCTGCAAATCCCCTGTTCGTGCATGACTCCCAATACCGGGCGCACGGCTCTAATCGACACCATTATCGCCGAGTACCGCATCGATGGCGTCGTCGATCTTGCCTGGCAATGCTGTCATACCTATAATATCGAGTCCCGGGTAATCGGTGAGAGAGTCGAAAGCGATTACAATTTACCGTTTCTGCATGTAGAAACGGATTATAGCCGCTCGGATGTGGAGCAGTTGCGAACCAGGATCGAGGCCTTTTTAGAAATGGCGCAGCCGCCGGCCGGCCGCTCCTGACTCAACCCCTGTCGCCGGAAATGAGTCGTAAATGAATTCGCCCACAATTGCGATCTGCAATTTTATCCCGGATACCGAGGAGCTTCGCAAAATGGCGCTCCAAAACGGTTTTTCCGGGGTCGATTGGACGTTTACGGTAGAAGATCTCCCTCGAAACGAGACCGAAGAATCGAGCCTTCTGCGTCGGATCGCCATCTTGAAAGGCCTTGAGGTCAGGTACCATTGCGCTTTCAAAGGGGTGGACGCAGGCGATGAAGACGAGCGCAAAGCCGATGAGGCGATGCAAATTTTTCAAAAGGTCTCCCGGGTCGTCTCCAGGCTCGAAGGCGCCTATATGACCGTTCACTTGGGACTGGGAAGAAAATCGCCCGAGGGTCTATCCTGGGATAAAACGGTGAGCACGCTTACCGAGTTGGTGAGTTACGCAAAAAGCCTCGGAGTCGTGCTTTGCCTGGAAAACCTCGCCTCCGGCTGGTCGAGCAGACCCCACCTGTTTGAAAAACTTGTGAGGAAATCGGGCGCGGCCATTACGCTCGATATCGGTCATGCCCGAGTCTGTCAGGCAGTGCAGTGCCGCTCCTTTGAACTTGAAGATTTTGTCATGCCCAATCCCGAGAGGGTTTATAATGCGCACATCTACCACGAGGAAATAGACGATCAACATGTCGCCCCCGAATGCGTGGAAAATATCGGGAGCCGCCTGGACCTTCTGCGCAGGCTTTCCTGCAACTGGTGGGTCCTGGAGCTTCGCGAGCAAGCTCCTCTCGCGCAGACTCGACAAATAGTTCGCCAATATATGGAAAGCCTGGAACATGATGGCCGTTGAAGCTACCCCCCCGGACCAATGGAAAACAAAACCCACCGACAGGTTTATCCTGCGGTGGATCAAAGTCACGCTCTGTGCGCGAATCACCCCGAAGCTCATCGGCCTGCAATGGCTCCGGCCCTGGATGATCACGCTATGTTCCACGATCGTTGGCGTTTTTGCCGGTGTGCTCTTCGCTTTGGGCCAGGGATTTGCGGCGGGAATTTTTGCCGCTTTCTCCCAGGTGCTGGACGGGGTGGACGGCCAATTTTCAAGGCTTGCCGGCTTGCAGACAAAAGGGGGGGCTTTTTTGGATTCGGTCCTTGACCGCTACGTGGACGTGGCTTTGATAATGGGGAGCCTCCTTTACCTGATGAGGCTTCCCGGCGGCGTTTCCCACCACCTGCTGCTTTCGGTGGGGTTTCTTGCGCTTTGCGGGAGCAGTCTTATCAGCTACACGACGGCCCGGGCGGAGAGCCTGGGAATCCCGATGGGAAAACCGACTCTGGCAAGCAAAGGGACAAGAACGAGCGTCATAGTTCTTTGCGCCTGGGCGAGCCCAATATGGCCGCTTGCGCCGCTGCTCGCCTTGATGTATCTTGCCCTGCACCCGAGTATCGTGGTCATAAAACGAATTTTTCTGGCCCACGGCAAATAGATAGAACCATTTCGAGGCATATCGGCGGGGATTTATGACAGCAATTGGAGTCGTTCACGGCCGGTTTCAGATTTTCCATCTCGATCACCTGAAGTATGTGCTGGCTGCCGGGAAGAGGTGCCGCCACCTGGTGGTGGGAATTACAAACCCCGACCCCACACTCACAAGGGTCGATGCCGCAGACCCCGGCCGCAGTCTTCCCCAAGCCAATCCCCTGACATATTTCGAGCGCTACACCGTCATTCGGGAGGTCTTGCTCGATGAGGGGCTTGGCCCGGCGCAATTTTCCATCGTGCCCTTTCCCATAAACATCCCCGAGCTCTACGGCTTCTACCTGCCCCTTGAGGCCGTCTTCTATCTGACCATCTACGACGATTGGGGAAGGAGAAAACTCGAAATGTTTACCTCTTTGGGTCTCAACACGGAAGTGCTCTGGCGAAGGCCCGGGGAACAAAAAGGCATAACCGCGACAGAGATCCGGGAGCGCATGGCGCAAGGCCTGGAATGGGAACACCTCGTGCCGCCCGCCGCAGCCTCTGTCATGAAAAAGATGGGTATACCGCAGCGGATCGCAAATCTCGAATTATAATTAATCGTGGGTTAACCCCCGGCTCTGCCGGGGGACTCCCGGAGTTTGACAGTTCCGGGAATCTGCGAATGTCTGTCCGACAGATCACTCGGAGCTCGATGAGAGCGACTACCCTGGTCCCGTCATTGCGGCAGTGCTTTTGGGCCGGAATCGAGCTCTTTCCGATACGTTGCGCTCAAAAGAACTGGACCCCGGCTTAAGACTTGCCGGGGCGACGCATTGGACGTCCAACCTTGGTGGATAATGTGAAGCGTCCAGGCGCTTCCTAACCGCTTTGAGCGGTTCACGGTCTACCAGGCCACCGGCTCTGCCGGTGGTATCCGACTGCTCAAAGACCGCTTGGGGCCAACCGGCAAGAGATGAAGAATGAAGGGCAAACCATGCAAGAGCGGATGCTTAGAGGAAATTGGGGGCGCGGGAATGGCGACTGATCGACGCCAAGGATGATGCCGGGAAAGCGAAGGTAGCAAAGCTGAAAGGCGAACCCTAAACGGTTTGCATTACCTCGATGGTGACGGATAATAGACAGGTCTGCTTCGCCGAATGTGTAGTGACGGGTCAATTGATCCTGAGCGCCGGGTAAAGCCAAGAGGTTTTCCCTCTTGTCTACGGAGAGGATCGAGCGACGGGGCATGCATACTCCTTGCTCTTACAAATGTAGGTTTTTCAAGAAGCCAGCCCGGCAATCCGACGGGGGGACGGAAAATCAATGTGTTGCGATTCTCGAAAATAGCTCTTGAAACTCTATTCTCAATTGATTAGCCTTTCAATGAGCTTCGATAAGAAAAGGCGCCGCATGCATGCGGCCATCAGTTGTACTTGATCTCAAACGAAGTGTTGTGCGCGAGGCGGCTAACCGCTTTGGCGCGGCCAACCCTCGTATCTTCGGTTCGGTGCTCCACGGCGCTGATATGGACGGTAGCGACCTTGATCTGCTGGTCGATGCCCTGCCTGGTACGACGCTGTTCGACTTGGGTGGCCTGCAAGACGAGTTGGAATTGCTGCTCGACATCCCCGTCGATCTGTTGACCCCTGCCGACCTGCCACCGAAGCTCCGCGCTAAGGTGCTCGCCGAGGCTCAACCGATATGAACGAGAACCGTCTTCCCGACTACCTCGAACACATGCGCCAGGCTGCCACGGATGCGTGCGGCTTCGTGGAGGGCTTGGAAAAAGACGAATTCTTTGAGGACAAACGCACCCAGCAAGCGGTCATCATGAGTCTCATCATTATGGGCGAGGCAGCTACGAAGGTGAGGGACAGCTATGCCATGTTTGCTCAGGTCCACCCGGAATTACCGTGGCGCAGCTTACGCGGCATGCGAAACCGCATCGCCCGCGGCTACTTCGACATTAACCTTGATGCGGTGTGGGAGACAGTTCAAACGGCGCTGCCGGAATTGCTAAGGCAATTGCCCTCCGTGCGCCAGGATGCCGACAACGCAGGCCACAACGACTGCGTGAGAGACAAGCCATGCTGATCGGCTATGCGCGCGTCTCTGTCTCTACACAGGATCAGAACCTTGAATTTCAGCGGGAAGCCTTGACCAAAGCTGGATGCCGGAAGGTCTTTGAGGATAAGGTCGGCGGCGCTCGAGCCGACCGCCCGGGGGTTTGGCCAATGGGCTGGAAATGCTGCGCGATGGCGACACCCTCGGCGTCTGGAAGCTGGATCGCTTGGGCCGTAGCGTCAAGCAACTGGTCGATCTGGTCAGCGAACTGCACAAGCGAGGCGTCCAGTTCAAGAGCCTAACTGACCTCATCGACACTGGCGCCCCGTCAGGCAGGTTCTTCTTTCATGTCATGGCCAGCCTCGCCGAAATGGAACGTGAACTGATCGTCGAACGTACCCGCACTGGCCTGAAAGTAGCCCGTCAGCTTGGCGGCAAGGGCGGTCGCAAGCCCAAGATGACCGAGGGCAAGATCGAGTCGGCCAAGAAGCTGCTGGCTGGCGGTATTCCTCCGAAGGACGTGGCCAAGAACCCGGGGGTGTCCATTCCCACCCGGTACCGCTGGTTGCCTGCCTCTACGCACGCTTAACGTGCTAGTATTTCCGTTTCGTGAGCAGACCCCTGGAAGCTTTTGAGCGTTGCAAAAGATTTGTATGAGACCTATCCGGCAACACCCATCACGATTTTAGGAGATGATGACCGGCATCTTCCAAAGCGTGAGCCACCGTTACCGAACGTAGGCCGTGAAAAGGCTGTCGAAGCCGCAAGAGAAGTCGGAGGGGATGCAATATTCCCCGTCTTCCCGGAGTCGGAAAACGGAGCCGAATTCATGGATTTTAACGACCCGGCCCGAAGCCGGGGCCTTGATACGGTCAAACATCAATTAGAGTTTGAATTGGGACTTGCTGCGGCTCGGGCGGAGAAATTGAAATACGAGCATGAACTCGCAAGAGAGGAGCACGAACTGGATCGAGAATGGGGCGAACAGGAAGTGGACCTGGACGAGGGACCGGAGATCGACTTTTAGGTCAGGCATCCCTCTAGTTTACAGAAAAAACTACGGGAGGAATGAGACACTTTGTTGGGGTTACCGTAATGACGCCAGCCTGAAAATAAATCCTTCTCTCGTTTATTTGTGCGGGAGGAAAAAACTGGACAGATCCCGGCGAATTGTCTAGTTAGTCAGTGGAAGATTGGTTTAGAGCGGTTGTTCGTTAAAAAATAGCGCTTAAAATCGGAGAATTCATACAAACATGAGCATAATTCATGTCAATCAGATCAAAAATCAAGTTCTCAAATTATTTACAAGCTTGATTGATATCTCTGATGTTGCCACTGCGACTCAGGAAATGATGGATAACTTCATCTTAACAAGAAGCCTTGCTGCGTATGCTATCTATTATCTGGCTGGTGCTACACCACAAGATGCAATACTTCTGAAGGCCGTGTATTCCCGTGTATTCGTGCTGGACATCCCCGCCGGACTCTGGCATGTTATGTTGCCATGAGTCCGAGACGATTCCGGCGACAGCACAAAATAGAGCAAGACAAGCTGCTCAGCGCCACTGTGCGCAAGCATTTGAGCGCCGATGCCCTGATTGGGACCATCCGGAACTCTTTCGAGCAGGTGGGTGAAACTCGCAATGGGAAGCCTGAAATCCCCA
>JARLHO010000003.1 GCA_031292215.1 Syntrophobacteraceae bacterium
CTTACAATTACCCACACATGCGCCCACCTATCTCCTTTTGCAAAGTTGCAAATAAGCCCAGCCGCCGCCTCCTTGGATGCGGTTTGAATAAGAATGAAACTTGACGTTTCCTATACGATTAATTTGTTGGGTTGCGCTGCGCTTAACCCAACCTACAAATGAAGTTTCATAAGAGGGAGGCGAGCGAGCCCGGCCGGTCCATGCGCGTCATTGCAAGCGGCTGGAGAGTAAATCCCCCCAACCCCCTTTTGCAAAAAAGGGGGGCGATCGGGCCAAGCCCCTTTCTTGGGAGTCTCCGCTAAGGGGTAAGTGGGCGCATGTGTGGGTAATTGTCAGCGTTTAGAAGGTAACAGCTCGGGAGCCCCGGCCCGAGTGAACCCCTGGTTTTCAGTATGATCACGTGTTATGTTTACGTATTGTGTGCAATGCAATCATGCTGTTACGGTATGGAGTAGATCATGCCCGGCGCCACCATAACCATTCGGATCGACCCGGAATTGGCCGAAAATATTGGAGCCCTTGCCTCGGCTATGGACCGTTCGATGAATTGGTTGATCGAAGACGCTCTGAAGCAATATGTCCAGGAGCAAATGTGGCAAATCGAAGGTATTAAGGCCGCCATTGTCTCCCTTGACAAAGGGGAAGGTATTTCTCACGAGCAGGTCATGGCTGAGGCCGAGGCGGTTCTTAGCGAAAAAAATTCTTCACGATGAAGATTCTTTGGTCTCGCCAGGCACGAGACGACCTTCTGGACATTTATCGATACATCTTTGCTGAAAATCCCGGCGCAGCCCGCGCCTTGCATAAAAAAATTGTGTCCGGAGTACTGGCCCTTTTGGAAACACCACAAATCGGACGGCCGGGACGTGTGCCCGGCACGCGGGAAGTCGTTATTCCCGGAGTCCCCTACATTGTCCCCTATCGGATAAGCGGCGAAATTCTGCAAATTCTGCGGGTTTATCACTACAAAAGGCTTTGGCCGGACTCCTTCGATTAATTGCTGAGCGGGTAAAGAACTCACTGTTTAGCAGTAGACGTTCCGGTCGCCCCACGCACGGAGCTAGCCACATCCAGCCCCCCGATCTACCGCACTTCAAGAGGATAAGTTTTCCCGTCCTTTAGATTCACCAGCCCCTCTTCGCAGATCTTTAAGTAGGGAATGGCAGCGCTTGTCTGGATGCACAGGGAAAGCAGCGGGTCGCAAAAAGGCATCCCTAAGTCGCGCGCAGCGCGCCTCACCGACTTGACCCTTCGGGCAAGCGGCTCCATGTCGAGATCCGATAAAACCGCAAAAATCGGAAGAGGTAGCTCAGCCGCTATGTGGCCGTCCTTACACACCACGGCCCCGCCCCCCATCTCCCGGACCCTTTCGGCGGCTTGGGCCATATCTTCTTCGCCCGCCCCGGCGACGATGATGTTCGTACTGTCCCAGGCCGCGCTGCACGCTATTGCCCCCTTCTTGATCCCGAATCCCTTTATCAGCCCGGTGAAAGAACGGCCGGGATTGTGGCAGTAATCGATCGCCGAAATCTTTATGATGTCTCGCCCGGGGTCGATCCGGATTTTCCCCTCAACCGGGAAAACCTCAACGTGTGATTCCTTGCTCACCAGATCGCTCACCATATCGATTACCCGCACCGTGACGGGACCCTTTGATCCTGCTGCTGCGCAAATGTCAAAATCCGAAGCGGTTACAGGTCTTGGGAGCTTCATGCTGCGGCGCGAGCTGTCCGAATACCGGTGCTTTCGGGGCGCGGCCAGAAACTCCCGGTCCTTGTAGATGATGCGGCCATCGCTTATGACCACCTCGGGCGCTATGGTCTTCGCATCGGGGATCACCAGGATATCGGCGCGCCTGCCGGGCGCAATGCCCCCGATGACCGAGTCCAGGCCGAAATGCTCGGCCACGTTTAGAGAAGCCATCTGAATGGCGGCCACAGGGTCGAAGCCGCAGTCGATGGCCTTTTGAACGACGACTTCCAGGTAGCCCTTCTCCACGAGCTCCGTTGGCTCGATACTGTCCGTTGCAAGAATTAGCCTTCTTAAATCCACCCCGGCGTGCCGTATCCGGGAGATGCTTTCGAGGTCCTTTCGAATGCTGCCCTCGCGAACCATTACGTAAATGCCAAGACGCAGTCGCTCCAAAGCTTCCTCGGCGGTAATCGGTTCGTGGCACGAGGAGATTCCGGTAGCGGCATAGGCCGCCAGTTTCTTGCCCCGTGCGCCTGCGGAGTGACCCTCCAGTCGCTTTCCGCGATCAAGGGCTGCCTGAAACCTTGGCGCCATGGCCTCCGGGGCTTGCAGCACCGCCTGCCAGAAAGACTCCCCAAGACCTACGATGTCGTCTCTATCAAGAAGCTTTTCAAGATTTTCCAGGGAAAAGTTGCTCTGGGCTTTGCTGGTTGAAATCAAGGCGGGAGCTGTCCCCAGGACCTTTATCGGCTGCTCCCCGGCCGAGTCGAGAAACTCCGTTACTCCCTCGTAGCCGCCCATCGGGAGAAATTCCATCGTCTCCGTAATGATGGTGGTCACACCGCCCTTTATCGCGTAGGGCAAAAAAGCGCCCAATGTAAAGAACCACACGTGCGTATGGCCGTCTATTAGGCCGGGCGAAAGAGTTTTTCCCGAAGCGTCGAGCACCAGCGTGGACTCACCCACTGCCGATGCGCTATCTGCCCCAACAGATGCGATCCACTTTCCCTTGATGGCCACCGGGCAGTTATCCATGATCTCCCCGGTGTACACATTGACCACCGACCCGTTTAGGATCACCGCGTCCGCAGGCTCCACCCCCGATGCCACCCGCATCAACGCCGCTCTTTGGTCGGCGTTGCACATGAGCTTTTGAAAAGCTTGATTTCCCATGGTTTTCTCCCCTGCGAAGACGGTTACCTTCGGCTGAAAATTAGCTATAATAGAGCTACAACCTAGCTTTTGAGGAAAAAGCTGTCAACAAGGATTTCACCCCCGCAGTCGATGCGGCGCACTCCTGCCATTCACGCAAAGGTGGCGGGTAGCGCCAATGGAAAACCTCATCCCCTTCCCGGTAAAGGACCATCACTTGTTCCGGAGAAGGTCATTTCTTTAGACGATGATGAAATATCACAATTTTAAATCCTTAACCGATACGCGCCGGAGGCCGGTCGCACCAACGCACCGGCCGCCCGATTGGGGTCGCATTGCCGCAAACCCCACCCAAAGGTTAGCGAGCAGGACGCTTTCGGCGTATTTGCGCCGGCCGCCCCGGCCGTTTCCATTTTCAATCAAAACCTCTCAAAGCATTTGCCGCAGATTCTTGCCCGAAAAGACGTTGGTTTCTTAAGCTTTTTAGCAGCCCATGTTGTTGTCGAAGAACTTCTCCGGAGGCGCCGGCTTTCCCAAGCCCGGTGTGTGACCCCCCGCACCGTGTTTTTTGGGCGCCGTCCCTTCCCCGGACGTCGTTGCCTGAGGGTGCAACTTGCGCCAACCACGCATTCCTCCTTCCACTGAATAGACCACATACCCGTGTTTCGCCAGAAGCTTGGCCGCTTTCAAACTTCTGTATCCACTTCTGCAAATGAGTACCAGGGTCTTGTCACGCGGAAACCGCCCGGGGTTCTTTGCAACTTCTTCCAAAGGCACGTTTCGAGCTTGAGAAATCTTGCCCAGGGGACCGGTCAACTCAGCAGGTGTGCGAATGTCGATGAGGAGCAGATTGGGATCGGAGTGCACCAGAATGTCGAGGCTTCGGGCATCGAGGTGCAGCACCTTTCCCCGAGACAACGGTTTCCCGGCCCGCGCCGGAAGCCACGACAAAAAAGCCGTGAAGGTCACGGGAGCAATCGACAGGCCCTTCGAGCAAAAAAAGATCCGATTTTTTTTCTCAACCTCTGGCGCGACTCGCATAAAGAAATCCATTTCCGGGTTGTTCCGGACATTTGTCCCTGATGGAAAACCCGAAGATCCCGTTTTCATTGGAAACATGGCGTTCGGTAATTGCTGCGATTTGTTTATAAAAATCCGAAAAGACCCTTTGGCCCATTTGGTTCAAGAAAATATTTATCCAACTTTGAATAAAGCGTTCAAAGAACCATTTTTCCGCGCAAACAATATCGTTAAACAAAGCAGAACTTTCATGGAGACATGCCTTTTCCTTTTCTATAAGGAAAGACATAAAGTTAAACAAAGTTGCAATATGGTCGGGATGAAAAACGAAGACGCCTTCTACAGTTGCTACGGCTCACTTGATATTGGCCAAGGCCTCGGCCTCCATGGAAGAGGCCGGAAGCGACGTTTTCGAGACACTGAGTTGGGTGAGGTCGATTACTCCATGGATCGTCTGACGGAGAGAAAAGCAAAGATAAATAGCGCTACCCCAAGGGTGGCCAATACGAGAAAAGACAAGAGCTGTGGCCTCTCGCCAAAGGCGGCTGCCCGTATCGCTTTGGAGGCGTGGGTTAGTGGGAGGAAAAAAAGGATCCGCTGTGCCCAGGGCGGCATTTGGGCGATCGGAAAAAATGTTCCGCCAAGAAAGGCCATCGGGGTGATAAAAAAATTCGAAAGAAGCGCCTGGTCGGAATGCGATTTTACGAGCATCGCCAGGCCGACGGCAAGGGATGCGAAAACGAAGCTGTTTAGTAGGACGGCGATCCAAAAATAGAGGTTGTAGGAAAGGGTGACCCCCGAAAGGGCAGCGATCGCAATAATCAAGACGACCGAAAAAAGCGCCCGGGTGACTCCCGCAACCACCTCCCCCGCCACATAGGAAATGTTTGTTATGGGCGCTGCCTGAAACTCCTCGAAAATATGCCAGTAGAACCGCGCAATGTTTATTTCGCTTCCTATGGCGAACGCCTGGATCATGCTGTTCATCGCCACAAGCCCCGGGATCAGAAATTCGAGATACGAGCGCGACCCGACCGTTAAGCCCCGTCCCATCCCAAACCCGAAGGCCACCAGGTAGAGCAGCGGGCTTACCGACATGGAAGCCAGTTGCCTTAAAAACCTCTTGCGAAGGATCAGCATCTCCCGCAGGTAGATTGCGAGCATGCCGTTCATGGCAAGACCTTCCTGCCGGTGCGGGAAATGAAAACATCTTCGAGGTTTACGCGCCGCAGGGAAAAATCCGCCTTAAATTCGGCTATATGGTTATTGGCCTCGTCTCTATCCCCGAAATAAAGAGTTTCCATGCTTCCCTCGACGATTCGGTCCAAAGCCCATACGCCCATGGAGTTCATGAGGTTTTGAGGTGAATCCAGAGCCACTATTTTCCCATCGTCTAGGAATGCGACCCGGTCTGCCAGAAATTCCGCCTCTTCTATGTAATGGGTGGTTAGAAAGATTGTCGCCCCGCTCTTCTGGATATTTTTTACAAGAGACCAGATGCGGCGTCTTATGGCCGGATCAAGACCCACCGTCGGCTCGTCTAGAAAAAGTATTCGGGGGGAATGCATGAGAGCCCGTGCGATCATGACTCTTCGTTTCAGCCCTCCGGAGAGCACCTTGACCGGGCTGTCGACCCTGTCGGCAAGCTCCACGTATTCCAGGACTTCGCCGATTCGCCGGGCGCGTTCCTTTCGCTCCATCTGGAAGAGTCTGCCGTGGAGGTTAAGGTTTTCGCACACCGTGAGTTCGCTATCGAGATTTACATTCTGAGGGACGACTCCGCATTGACGCTTTGCCTGAAGGCTATCTTTACCTGTGTGAAACCCGTTTAGCCACGCGTTGCCGGCAGTCGGGACCGCCAGGCCTGTCAGTATCTTTATGGTCGTAGTCTTACCCGAGCCGTTGGGCCCCAGGTAGGCAAACAGTTCCCCTTGCGGGACCTCCAGGCTAACCCCTCGCAGCGCCTCGATCCGGTTGTATTTCTTGTATAAATTCTCAAATCGAATCATCTCGGGTTCATCCTTGAACGGCAAAAATTGGGGGATGAAAAAAGGAAATATTCTTCAAGAGCAGGTGCTTAAATTCCAGCCCTATGGTTAATGTCCACCATAACGCAACATAGGAGAGTTTTTTCCTTTTCGAGCCGGCATAGAGGGACGATGTATCGATGGAGTACGTTTTGAGACCCTGTGCTACCTTTTCACAAGAATGGAATTCGTTTAAAAACCGGAGAATACTTTTGACATAAATGGAAATTCAACGCAATGATAGGTATCAACCGGGAATAAAAAAATGACTGTCATCAGCGGATTCACGTGTATTGGTGAGACTGGTTTTCCGGTAATTTGCGATGCTTGGGGAAATAACGTAGCATTTTGTCGAATCGGCTGCAGCCTCCCATCCTTGCAGTCGTTAGGGAACATCAGCGTGGTGTGTCGGTTTCAAGACCATCCGAATGGCCGGCGGGCAGCGCAGGAATCTGGATTGAGGTTCGAACGAAGACGCTTGCCCCCTTTGCTGATTCATTGGACAAAAGTGCTTCAATGTCAATTGATCGAATGAGAGCTTGCGGATGAGCAATCCCGGGAATTGGCTGACCGATTTCAGTGTTGGCGACAGCAGTGCTCTTGTGGACGGCCTTGTGCCCGTTCAGGGGTACGTTAAGGAGGGGCGACCATTCGAAGAAGTAGCGATCATGGAAAAGGCCGAGCATTACCGGGCGAATGCGGTTTTCTTCGAAGCACCTCGCGATGGTAAAGCTCCCGTGGCTCAGGCGTTTATCTATCGTTCGGATGGCCCGGCGCTAGACCCTGAGTTCGCTCAATTGCACCAACGACTTTGGAGTTGGGGCGGCGTGCCGCTTGTCTATCGCGTTACAAGTGGGTTAGTTCAGCTTTTCCGTTGTGCGCACCGTCCTGATTTCGAGAGTGGCGGCAAAATCGTTTTCAAGCCTTTCAAGAAGCTGAAACTCGCTTCTCAAATCGCTGCAGATCCATGGTGGGACGCCGAACGTCTCCGCACTGGAACACTGTGGGACGATCCGGCGGTGTGCAAGCAGCTTCTATCAAGCAAACAAGCGGCGCAAAAGACGCTTATTAACGCAATCAAGGAACTTTACCAGAAACTCGACAACCAAGACATCCTCCCCAAGGTGCTTTTGCGACGATTGCTCATCCTGTCGGTGCTTATTGCATATCTTGAAAAGCGAGGGGTTTTTGAGGACGGCTTCTTCGCCCGTTTCCTGCCTGGCGCGGGCGAGTTCTTTCAGGTGCTTGCCAACGGTCCAGCTCTTGTCGATTTGCTGAATCACCTGGAAGAACGGTTCAACGGACATGTGTTTATCATTGGCGACGAGGATTGCGGTCGGCTTCGCGATAGCAAGGAATTACCCCATTATGCCCGCCTGGTGGAAGGGCGGCAGGAGCCCGGCGGCCAACTTACGCTCTGGCAGCGATACTCTTTTGCCGACCTTCCCGTAGAACTTATCAGTCACATCTACCAGCTTTTTGTGAAAGACATGGCAGCGGCGGTCTACACCCCGCATTTTGTCGTCCGCCTACTGCTTGGTGAAGTTCTAAGCCCGGAGCGCCTGGATCGGCTGGAAAAAAACGACGAAATCATTCTGGATCCAGCTTGTGGATCCGGGATCTTCCTCGTCGAAGCTTACAAGAGGCTGGTGCTGCACTGGCGTTCTCGCAACAACTGGAAGCGCCCGGACCAGGCTACCCTTCAAAGATTGCTGACGACAAGGCTCTGCGGCATTGATTTAGAGGAAGGCGCCGTCGAGCTCGCCGCTTTCAGCCTTTGTCTCGCGCTCTGCGATGCCTTGGAGCCGGAGGCGATTCGAGCCAGTGTAAAGCTCTTCCCGCCCTTAAAGGAAAAAACCATCCACACCGGTTGCTTTTTTGAGGCCCGCGAGTTGCAGACGGTGCAAGAGCGGGTTGGTGTAATCGTCGGAAATCCTCCGTTCGCATCAGAACTTGAGACATACGGTGCGCAACGGGCCTACGAGAGGTATCAGGAAGAACACGGCGCGCTCCCCGACAAGCAGGTTGCGTATCTCTTTCTCCACGAATCCATGGGGATGCTGGCGCCTGGCGGCGTGCTCTGCATGCTCCAGCAATATAACTTCCTCTACAACCAGAGGTCGCTTGGGTTTCGGCGCAAGTTCATCGAGCTTTGGGATGTCCGGGAAATCCTGGATCTCATCTCGGTTCGCGGTCTCTTTCAGAAGGGAGGAGCCGATACCAAGGTCGTAGTCATCGTTGCCGAGGCACAATCGCCGCCACCGAAGCGGCAGATACTCCACGCGACCTTCCGCCGCAGCGGCCGTGCCAGCGCGGAACAGGGCTTCGACATTGATTATTATGATATGCACTGGCTGCCGCGAGATCTGGTGCTCGAAAATGATGGCGTGTGGCGATGTGACCTGCTGGGCGGCGGGCGCGTGCTTGGATTCGTAGATCGGCTGAGGAAGTTCAGGACTCTTGGGCAGTTTGCTGTCGAGCTGGGATGGGACCATGGAGAGGGATTCATCGTCGGGAAATCGGGTAAGCGACCACCGGCAAGCCATCTGACTGGAAAGCCCTTTTTGCCTTCCAAGGCCATCATGGCCGATGGTATTGACGAGAACGCGATAACTGAAGTGAAAGACGACTCGTTCAAGACAGCCTATAGCCCAAAGCGCTTTTCTCCGCCGATGCTGCTGATTCGTGAGCATATGGATATTGAGTGTGCGACTTGGTTTTCCAGTTACCTAACTTACAAGAATAAGGTTGTTGGTATCAACGGCGCCAAGCCAAATGACGCTTCTTTGCTCACCCAAATCGAAAGCTGGCTCAAGAAAGAGAGACTTCCACTTCGAGCATATGCTGCTGCCGTCAGCGTTAGACTCTTTACGCAGAAAGCCACTACATTGTCCGAGGTGGATATCCTCTCGCTTCCATTTCCAGAGAGCGGCTCACTTTCTATGGCCGCCCACGAGCAAATCATAGTCGCAGACATCGTGGACTACTATCGCGACCTTGTCCGTCTCGGCGAAGACTCTAAAGCTATGAAGGAACCAGGGATTTCTGCTTTGCCCGCGTTCAATGACGTCTTCACCTCCCGGATCAACGCCGTTTACAAAAAGAACAAACTGCACGCACTAGATGAGCACGCTTGGCCGGGCGTGATTTGTCAGCCCTATATTTTCGGCGAGGGAAGGGTGGACTGGACCGGAGCGAACGAGCTCAAAGGAAAACTCGATGTCCTTCTGCGCGAAAAGCGGGGCGGCGGCCTCAATGTCACACGAATTGCCCGGCTCTACGATGGCGCATGCATATACCTGCTCAAGCCTGATCGGCTGCGATACTGGCTGCGCTCCATCGCTCTCCGGGACGCGGATGAGACACTGGCGGATTTGGCCGAACAGGGATTCTGAGGCTTCGCAACAATGCTTACCGACAGTTTCAAAATGGTTCAATCAGGCAGGTTGGACCGGGACATTCACCTGCCTTCCACAGCGAAGATGGAGCTCGTTGGTTTCATCGCCGAGGAACTGCCACGTTGGCGCGATCACCCTGACCGGCCGGTCGCAGATGCGGAATCCACCCTGACCTCACAGCTATGCGAGCATCTCAATAGCGCTGTCTACTACTCGGCCGCCTGGAGCCATGTCCAGTTTCGCACCGAGACTCCTGATGAAACGCGTGGTGGCAGGAGGATAGACCTCACGGTGAAGCCCCTTTCCGCCGCGCTCATCATAGAAGGCCGACGGCACAGCCAGTTTGACGCGCTGTTTCCAATTGAGTGCAAACGGCTCCCAACTCCGAGAGGAAGGGACCGGGATGAGCGGGAATACGTTATCACCGAATCCGGTACGACAGGCGGCATCCAGCGTTTCAAATTCGGATACCACGGCGCCGCGCATACCTTTGCGGCCATGATCGCTTACATTCAGGAGCACTCGTTTTCCCACTGGCTGACCAAGATAAACTGCTGGATTCTGGACTTAGCGGCGCAGCCCAACTCGACCTGGAGTGACTCCGATATTCTCCGAACGCTGGGAGAGGACTCGACCACCCGGGTTAGCATTCTCAAGTCTCAGCATCAACGAGAGGGTGGTCTTGACGGATGCGAGTTGCGTCACCTTTGGATCAGGGTAAGCTGAATCCACTTGGCTGAAATTGATAAAAGCATAGAGGCTGAGTGCCGGATTACCAGAAAGATCAGTCGGTCGTATCCTCCACTCTCCAGTCTTTTTTCTTCAATCCAAAACAGAATTCTGTATTTCTTTATAGCTTGCGCTTGTGTCCCATAATCTCCTCCAGCAGAGGAGACAAGCCTTATCGGGCAAGGATAAACGGAGGGGAATTCGTGCCGGCGGCAGCGGGGTTTTCGAATAGATTTGGCGTCTTGCCTGAAGAAAGCCCGTAATCTTTACGGGCAGCCTGGATGTGTTCCAATTCCAACCCCCGGGAGGAGGCAAGCCAGGGGAAAAACAATCGCTACGGTCCGGGCCTTAGGCCGCCCGGTTAATCTTTTTTCCTGCTCTCTTCGAAGCGACGGACCGCATCGAGGATATCGCCCAGCTTGAAGGGCTTGGCTACAAAATCGAAGGCCCCCTTTCTAAACGATTCCTTGGCGGTCTCCGAGGTGGCGAATCCCGTTATGACGATTATGCCCGTCTCCGGATAGAGCTCTTTTACCCGCGAGAGGAAAACCATTCCGTCGGCGCCTTCCATCTTGAGATCGGTAATCACTATGTCGAAGCGCTTTTCTTCGACCCTGGTCAAGGCGGAGGCGCTGTCGTTAAAGGTTTCAACGGCGTAGCCCGCCTTCTGGAAGGCGGGTTTTAGCCGTTTACAAACTATGGGCTCATCGTCGAGAATCAAAATCTCTGTTTCCCGGGCGCAATTCGCACATGGGGGCATCGTCTCTCACCTCCTTAAGAACATGAATCCTTTGCATGAAATCGGCTAGATGAAAATCGATCCTCTCATCGCTGGTCATGTTGACATCGAGTTGGCGCGTATAACCTATCAGGCCGCCAAGGACTTTCATCCTGCCGACCATTCTTTCCCGGGATAACTTCTTTAGCCTGCCGACAATCAGATCTCCGTGAATTTCGGCTAGAAAATCAAATCCCACCATGACGTCGGCGATAAATTTCGCCCGTCGCGAGCGGCGCTCAACGGTGGAAACGCCGCCGAGAAAGCGAAAATAGATGTAATTATCGTTTATCTCCTCCCCGATATAGGAGTCGAGGATACTGAAGTGGTAGCCCAACCGGAGGTGCAGATTCATGTAGGTATCCGACACCACCGCGAGGTTTCGCCCGACATCTTCGGGGCGCGCCATCGTGGAACTGAAGGTGCGCGAAAAGCTCGACATGAAGCTGCCCATGTCCACCGCGACAGGCGCCGTCTCCCACATGCGGCTCTCAATAAGTCCTTCCAGGAGCGCTTTCATGGGCGTTGAGGTAACCTGCTCAAGGGTAAGGGACTTGGCCTCGGGGAGCGCACTCGTTCCCTTGCCGATGTCGATGATCGTCAGGTCGAGCGGAATCGGGTATTTTAACCGCTTGGACCCCTTGTCGTGATAGCGCTGGTAATTCTCGCTCAAATCTATGAGACTCTCAACAGCTTTTTCATGAACGAAGCGGGTGATGTCGTGAAATGTCTGGCAGCGGGCCGCCCGGAAGATTTCACTGTTGGGGTCCACGAGATTTAGCGGGGTCACCTTTTTTAGCACCCTTTTTAGCATGCGGTATTCGTAGGTTTCCTCGAATACCTCCTCCTGGGTGATTTCAAATTGGCTGAGCTCTTTTACCGTGCCCGCATAGACCACGTTCCGGATAGCGTCGAGAGTCACTACGTCTCCGGTTTTCAGCACCTTGGTAGCTATCCCGGTATCCACAACCGTTGGGACGCGGTATTCGCGAGCCAGGGTGGCCATATGGCCCGTGGCCGAACCGATATCGGTCAGTATGGCCCGCGCCTTGCGCATGATCCGCGAATACTTGGGCGAGGTGTGATGGGCGACCAGGATGGCCCCGAAGGGGAAATCCTTTAAATCGTCATCGGTCGCGGTAACATAGACCGTTCCCGACGCCACGCCCCCCTGCACAACGGTGCCTTTACCCGAAAAGAGCGCCTGCGCGGACAGGGCGGCGTTATCGATATGGGGCCTGTGGAGTTCGGGCTGGGTGGGCTTAACATTTAAAGGCCTTGATTGCAGGATGAAAAGATTTCCCTGCCTGTCAATGGCCCACTCCACGTCCTGCGGGCGCCTGTAGTATCTTTCAATCATCGCCGCCGTCTGGGCAAGCCTTTGGATGTACTCCCCGGAAAGGCACGCCGCATCCTGGAGCTCTTCTGGGACATCGACCCAGGCGGTCCCTCCGTTTTGTTCCCCGATGATTTTACTTGCCTTGTGGCCCGCCTCGATAGAAAGGACGCGGTGAGGGGGAAGCCTGTCTAGAAAAATGGTGTCCGATTCGGCCGTGCCGCTCACAACGGCCTCGCCAAGGCCCCAGGCGGCGCTTATCACCATGGCTTCGGTTTCCGCGGCTACCGGCGCATACGTGTACATCGCCCCGCTCACCTCGGCTTCGACCATCAACTGGCACCCCACGGCCATGGCCGTCTCGCTTTCGCGGTACCCCCGGTGAAGCCTGTAGCGCAGAGCCTCGGGCGTGTAGACACTCGCCGCCACCTCCCGCCAGGCATCGATAACTCCTTTCCTCGGGACATTCAGGACGCTCTCATACTGGCCGGCGAAGCTGAATTCGGAATCCTCGCCCCAGGCGCTGCTGCGCACCGCAAACCGGAGGGTGTTTGCCCGGTTCCTGCCGCAAATGATGTCAAGGGCCGCATGGATCGCCGAGACTATGTGCCGGGGCATGGTCCCGGACAAAATCCGCCGGCGCACCTCCTCGCAGAAAGCTTCGAGAATGGACTCATCGGCCAAATCCAACTCGGCAAGCCCTTTTTCTATATGTTTAAAGAGGCCGTTGGCCTCCATGAAATCGAAAAAAGATCTCGTCGTTACAACGAATCCATCCATGGTGGGAAGATCGAGCGTGTTTCGGATTTCCCCGAGGTTTGCGAACTTGTTGCCGGCCTCCTCGCTAAAGTCGCCGTTTAGCTCGTCTAGCAGCAGCACCGGTTTTGTAACAGGCACCGCCCTCCTGCCCGCCAACTCTTCCTGGATTTGAAATTGAATGCGTTCGAAGGCGACAAAAAGATCCACTATCTCGCTCTGCGTCATGACGCACAGATCCGAGATCAGCTTAAAGACCAGATCGCTGATTCTCCCCGTGCTGTCTACAACAAACTGGCTGTCGAATATATATTCTCCTCCCAGCTTGTCGCCCATGTCCGCCATCAGTTCCAAAATGAGGTTGTTGCGCTCCAGGATGCTCCTGAATTTTTTGAAAAGCACGGTGAAGGGCAAAACCGGCTGCGAAGAGGACCGGAAAAGGGTAAAGAACTTTTTGAGCCCGCAAACGATATCCATTTGTCCTCATACTCCGCTTGGGCGCAATTATCTTTTACAAGCGCCAAACACTTTGCCGCCTCAATGGGCGCCCTTGCTCTGAAAAACCAGTCCGATCCCAAGACCGGCAAGTAAGGCGATGAGTGTTGCCAAAAATCCGTAGAGGATCGAATGGTTGAAAGCCAAAGAGGCCATGAGGGCCGGCGCGCCCACCAGTTTGGCATCGATTGTCTCCTGGCCTCGGGCCACTATCTGTCCGTTTCTTACCGCGGCCACATCGACCGTATAGACGCCGGGGCTAAGGCGGGAAGGAAGCGGGATGGACACCTGAAAAGTTTTAACCCCTTTTGAGATCTTCCCGTACGAGATGTTTCCGCTTACCTCACGGTAGAGACCTTCCTTTTTTTTCATTTTCAGAAATTCGGCGAAAACATCCAATCCCTTGCATTCCCTGGCATCAATCACGATGGATTTCCTAAGGCCCGCAAGGCTCAGGTCGTCTACCGGCCCCGGTGTCGTCTCCAGTTTCTTTAAATCCTGCGTCGAAGAGACAATACAGACCGAGGGCGCTTTTTCAAAATCGACCGAAGCCGTGTTCATCCATACGACGCCGCCGACTTTGGCCGTTTGCTTCATGTGAACCTTGGACGGGACTCCGAGGAACCGCACAACCGCTTCGCTGTCCGCGGGGATTGCTCCGCTCGCCTGAACGGTGGTTCCGTTGTAAAGGGTTCCAATGTCGACAGCCTGAGGTTTTACCGTGAGGCGGACGCTATCCTGCGCCGAGGCTGCGGAGGCGGAAGAAAGACAAAGGACTGCGAAAAGTAGTAAGAGTCGAATTTTCATTTTTAGTGCCCCTTTACGTAAGCCAGGAGAATGTCGGGCCGGGCGATAAGTCCGTAGAGCATCTGGCACCAGACGACCAGCACGATGCAGGCCAAAAGAATTTTTAGCTGGTCGCCTCGCAGCTTCCTGCCAAGCTTTGCTCCCACCTGCGCGCCGATCGAGGAGCCGATCAAAAGCAAAAGGGCCAGGACAAAGTCGACCGTGTGGTTCTGCCACGACTGCATGATCGTAACGTCTGCGCAGGTGAAAAGAATCTGGAAAAGACTCGTTCCCACAACGACGTGCATGGGCATGCGCAACAGGTACACCATTATCGGCACCATGATGAAGCCGCCCCCCACACCCATTATCGCGGCAAGGATTCCGACAAAGCCCCCCAGGATGAGCGGGAGTAACATCGATAGCCGCACACCGGATCTTTCGAAGTCGGTCTGCAAAGGGAGTTTGTTCACGATGCGCGAATACAGCGATTCCTTCCCGGCCTCCGGCGGCGGCGTATCCTTTCGCGCCTTGCGAAGGGCCTGCAAACTCTCGGCGAACATGTAGGCCCCGATCACCCCGAGCATCACCACGTAGCACATCTGGATCAGGAAATTGGCGTTTCCCATCGCCCGAAGGACCTTGATGATCTGGACTCCCACCGTTCCGCCCAGGATGCCTCCGATCAGCAGCAAAAACCCCATTTTAAAGTCTACGTTTCCCAGCCGAAAATGGGCCAGGGTCCCCGATGTCGAAGCCCCGACAATCTGGTTGGAATCCGTTGCCGCGGCCACCGTGGGCGGAATGCCGATCATTATCAGCAGCGGCGTCATAAGGAAGCCTCCGCCAACGCCGAAAAGACCCGACAGCAGCCCCACCCCGCCCCCCAGGGCCAGGATGATAAGAATGTTTACGCTGTTTCCCGCAATTGGAAGATACAAGTGGAATAGGCTCATGACGGTTGATTTCTCCTTTGCTCCGGATGATGTTTTCGCGGACTCACCAACTCGACCCGGCAGGAAATGCGGTGCCCAATCCTGCGAATCTGCCCCAGCTTTCGCTCGGACAGAGGGTCCTTCTCCTCGGGACGCTCGACTATAGCCAGCGTAACCCGCTCAAGTTCTACGAACCGGCTTACTTCTTCCTCGTAGTCTCCCTCGGAGACAAAGCACTCGATGTGGACGCCCTGCGCTCTGGCCGCCTGAACCAGATTTTCCAGACGCTCCAAAACGGCCCCGCAGGTCGCATCGGATGTGTTGTCGGCGTTAGCCCCGCATAGCGGCGGCGGCATTACCAGCAGGGCAAAGACCTTGGCCTCGATCCTTTCGGCCAGCGATATGGCCCTCGACAGCGCCCCCCACCCCCCGCTCCGGCAATCCATGCTCACAAGAATTCGTTCCATTGGCATTTTTCCCTTTGCCTGGACCTATAGGCAATGGACGTGCCAAGCGGGCAAAAGCCTTGACGATGTTCGTTTACTTGCGGTCGCGGACGTCATATAATTGAGCGGCTGGAAAGTGGTTGTTTCAAAATGAAACGACCACTTGTCTCGGGTCGCCGTTGCGTCTCACTTTGAAACATGCCCCTCGAGACGCCTTTTGGCACACCTTCCGGTGTGCGTGACAACTTGCCTTGCGGGGAGAAGTTCATGAGCGAGCCCAGCCATTTTCTACCGCTTCCGCGTCTTCTGAAAACTCAGCCGCTCAGGTGGTTGCTCGGGTCGGTAAAGGGACAAATACTCGCTCTTTTCCTGGTGACCTCCATCTCGGCTTCCGTACTGACGCTTATGGACTATCGGGACCTTTCGATGTTAAAGCGCCGCCTTCTGCTGGAAGACCGCTACCACGACCTTCTAGATAATGTACTTGAAGTGCGCAGATACGAAAAGAATTACCTTCTCTACAAAGACCGCTCGAACCTGGTGGAGGGGGGACATTACCTGGCTAAGATCGAGCCTCTTGTTTTGAACCTGTCGGGTGACATGGTGGAGATCACCAGCCGGAAGACGTTTGAAGAGTTCCATGACGTCGTGGTTGGTTACGCGAAAACCCACAGGGTCTATCAGGCGAGTGCCGCCCCCCCCGGCGACGGCGCGCTCATGCGCCGCCAGGGCAGGGAGTTGACCGATTTCGCGACTATGTTTTTGCGGGCCAAGCAGAAGGAAACCCGAAAGGCCATCGAAAACGTTTTGCTTCTGCCCTTCGCCTTCCTCGGGGTTTTTTTCCTGCTCATGCTCCTGGTGATGAGGCTGGTCTCCCTGGGTCTGCTGCGTCCTTTAAAGAGGCTCCAGACCATTATCCGGGACGTGGCCACAGGCGACTACAACCCCGGCGGCTACGAGGGGTTTCAAACAGAAGAGATGCACGGGCTGATAGAAGCCTTCGACAGGATGGCCCGGGAACTCGCAGTCAACCAGGAGCACCTGCTGCAGGCAGGAAAAATGGCGGCCTTGGGCACGTTTACGGCGGGCATAGCCCATGAGCTCAATAACCCTCTAAACAACATTTCGCTTACCGCCGAGACCTACCTGGAAGAATACGGCGACCGGATGGACGATGAAGGTCGGGAGTTGATAGGAGATGTTCTCGCGCAATCCGAGAGGGCGTGCGATATCGTGAAAAACCTTCTGGACTTCTCGCGCACCCGGCAAAGGATTAGAACGAGCGTCGACGCCTCGGAAATCGTGCGCAGCACGGTGTCGCTGGTTAAAAACCAGGCAGCGCTCTCCGGGGTAAAGCTAGACATTCGCCTCCCCGAGGGGTTGCCGCCGGTGCGGGGAAGCTTACGAAGCCTGCAGCAGGTCTTCTCCAATCTTTTGATAAACGCGGTGCAGGCAATGGCCGGCGGGGGCACCCTAACGGTTGATGTAAAAGATGAGCCCCCCGACTCTTTGCGGTTTGACATCCGGGATACCGGCATGGGTATGGACCCCGAAACGGTGGGGCGCATCTTTGAGCCCTTTTTTACCACAAAGGAAGCGGGCAAGGGGACAGGTCTTGGGCTGGCCGTTGTCTATTCCATCGTAAAAAGGCACGGGGGCAGCATCGGGGTCAAAAGCGAAATCGGCGCCGGAACTGTTTTCACCGTTCTTCTGCCGGTTGCCGAAACGGAGGGGGAACCGGCCGGGCCGGAACAGGAAAGAAGCGAAAATGCAGCACATGCGGGTGGCAATAGTTGACGACGAGGTTGTCGTTTGCCGCAGGTTGAGCCTGGCCCTTTCCAAGGACGGCCTGGAGGTCGAAGCGTTTACCAACGGGCAGCCGTATCTGGAGCGGATGCGTGAGGCCCCGTTCGACGTTGTGTTCTGCGATCTGAACCTCCCGGACATCAACGGAATGGATATTCTTGCACGGATCAAGGCGTTTCGAAATGAAACGGAAGTGATCATCATAACGGGACAGGGGAGCATAGACAGCGCCGTTTACGCCATAAAGGAAGGCGCCTTCAATTATGTCGCCAAGCCTTTGAAGCTAAACGAGATCCGAGCATTGTGCCGGAGCGCGCTCGCCAGGGCCGGCCTGTGCAGGGCAAACCCCTCGCTTTGCGCAGGGCTAAAAGGCGCCGACGATCTGGGGGCGATCGGGCTGAGCGCGATCGTTGGGACAAGCCCGGCTGTCAGAAAGATTTTCTCGATGGTCCAAAAGATCGCCCCGGTTGACTGCAATATCTTGCTGCAGGGGGCAAGCGGGACGGGCAAGGCATTGGTTGCCAGGGCGATCCACGAGCTTAGTCCCAGGAAAAATCATCCCTTCGTCTGCTTTAACTGCGGGGGCTTTACCGATGAGCTGATCGCAAGCGAGCTTTTCGGCTACGAAAAGGGCGCTTTCACCGGCGCTACGGCAGCCAAGATCGGTTTGCTCGAATCGGCCTCCAAGGGCACGGTATTTTTAGACGAGGTCGGAGAAATGCCGCCGGCCATGCAGGTGAAGCTCCTCCACGTCATTCAGGACAGGCGCATACTTCGCGTGGGCTCGGTTCGCCCCCTGGATCTCGACATCCGCATCATCGCCGCCACCAACCGGGACTTAAAACATGAAGTGGGGCTTCGAAACTTCCGAGAAGACCTGTTCTACCGGCTAAACGTCGTTAGCATCAACTTGCCGGCGCTAAGCGAGCGGGGTAAAGACATTCCGCTCCTGGTCGATCATTTCATCGAAAAATACAGCCTTGCTTTTCGAAAAAAAGTGACCGCCATAGAGCCCCAGGCGCTAAATATTCTTATGAGTTATACATTCCCTGGAAATATCAGGGAGCTTGAAAACATCATCGAAAGGGCGGTCGCTCTAACCGACTGCGATCAGATACGGCAAAGCGATCTGCCCCGGGACATCCAGAGTCTTGAGTTCGACACGGTGGAAGGCGAGGGGCTGCTGCCGCTTGCCGAGTTCGAAAAGCGCTATATCGGCAAAGTGCTCGAGCGGACCGGCTACAACAAGGGTTTGGCAGCCAAGCTGCTCGACATTCCGCGCACTACGCTCTGGCGAAAGCTAAAGGAATACAATCTTTAAACAAAGAAGCGGGAAGCGGGAAGCGGGAAGCGGGAAGCGGGAAGCAGGAAGCAGGAAGCGGGAAGCAGGAAGCGGGAAGCAGGAAGCGGGAAGCAGGAAGCGGGAAGCGGGGAGCGGGAAGCAGGAAGCGGGGAGCGGGAAGCGGGGAGCGGGGAGCGGGAGACGGGGAGCGGGAGACGGGGAGCGGGAGACGGGAGACGGGAAGAAAACTTGCCTCGAACATTTCCATTGTTTCGGGTGCTCCGAAGAAAAAATAGAGACTGGGGTGACTAGAGATGTTTAAGATTCTCATTTGCGATGGGCTGGATGATAGCGGTTTGGCCATTTTGCGCGCGGCCGAAGGAATCGAGATAGACATGCCGGGCGGGCTTTCGGCGGATCAAATCAAGGAGGTCCTTCCCGGCTTCGACGCCATGATCGTGCGCAGCAGGACCAAGGTCACCTCCGATTTGATCGAGGGGGCCACAAGGCTCAAGGTCATCGGCCGGGCCGGGACCGGGGTGGACAATATCGATGTGGAGGCCGCGGCCGAACGGGGCATCCTGGTCATGAACACGCCGGGGGCAAACGCCATGGCGGCGGCCGAACATACTCTTGCGATGATGCTCTCGCTTGCGCGCCACATCCCTCAGGCCACCGAGTCCATGCGGCGCGGGCTGTGGGAGAAAAAAAAGTTTCTCGGCGCCGAGCTCTATCACCAAACGCTGGGAATCCTGGGGCTTGGAAGAATAGGCTCGTTAGTCGCCGAGCGCGCTCTGGCGATGAAGATGCGAGTCCTTGCCTTCGACCCGCACATCGCGCCGGAGGCGGCCAAAGCGCTTGGCGTCGACTACGTTTGTTTGGACGAGCTCCTTGGGGCATCGGATTTTATTACCCTGCACACGTCTTTAACCGATGAAACCCGCAGGCTGCTAAACCGGGAGACGCTGGCGAAAACAAAGCCGGGCGTAAGGATCATAAATTGCGCGCGCGGGGGTCTAATAGACGAGGAAGCTCTTTTCGAGCTTCTTTCCACAGGCCACGCAGCCGGGGCGGCCCTCGATGTTTTCGAAAAAGAGCCCCCTGCGGGAAGCTCGCTTCTTGGAATGGAAAACGTAATTTTTACCCCTCACCTGGGGGCCTCGAGCCGGCAGGCGCAGGAAAACGTATCCCTTGCCATCGCCTCCCAGATCCTCGATTACCTCCAGCGCGGCCTGATACGAAACGCGGTGAATTTTCCGTCGATAAGCCTCAAAGACTACGAAAGGCTAAAGCCCTACCTGCTTCTTGCCGAAAGGCTCGGAAGGCTTCAGGGGCAGCTTTGCAGGCCGGTGCTGGAGATCCGCGTAACCTACGGGGGGGCCGATCTTGTCGATGTTTCAACCCAACCCCTTACCCAGAGCGTGATAAAAGGGCTGCTCGATCCGATCCTGGCCGAAAAGGTAAACCTCATAAACGCGCCGGTTTTGCTAAAACAGCGCCAGATAGAGCTTACCTCCTCGACAACCTCCCAGTCGAGGGGCTATACGGGGGAGATTACGGTTACTGCCGTTGGACCGGGAAACATGAAATTTACGGCCACCGGGGCTGTTTTTTTAGGGCGGGAAGTCCGCCTGGTCCGTTTAAACGACTACATGCTGGAGGCCGGGCTGGAAGGGATAAACCTCATCGTCCAAAACTACGACAAACCGGGGACCATCGGACACATTGGCACGACGCTCGGAAAATTTAACGTAAATATTGCCAACATGCACCTGGCCAGGAGCAGCGCGGAAAAAAGAGCCCTGGCCATAATAAAGCTGGACCGCGAAGCTCCCCGCGAGGTCCTGGAAGCTTTGCTGTCTCATCCCAACATTATTTCCGCCCAGCAGGTGAAACTGTGAACATTATGGAGAAGGAATCGAGAAGCGGGAGGCGGGTTTTTCCCCCGTTGCCCCGCAGCCGATCGAAGAGTGAAAATTGACAGTGAACGGTGAGCGGTCGGTGAACGCAGAGCAAGAAAAATCCGAGGGCAGGCCCGCCGAAGCTGCGCACCCCGAGCAGGCGGCGATGGAAAAGTATTTTGGTCCCCGGGGAGTCCTGGCTTCCAAGGTCGAGGGCTTTGAGCCCCGCGCCGGCCAGATCGAGATGGCCCGGGCGGTCTTTGAAGCCTTCCGGTCGCGCGCCACTCTCATGGCGGAGGCCGGCACCGGCACGGGCAAAACCTGGGCATATCTTGTCCCGGCGATGCTTTGCCGCAAAAAGGTGGTGGTGTCAACGGGCACCAAGACTCTCCAGGACCAGATACTGGATCACGACATCCCGTTTCTTAAGAAAAACATCGATTCCAAACTCAAGGTCGTCTGCCTCAAGGGGCGAAGAAATTATCTTTGCAGGCGACGCTTCCTGGAGTTTTGCTATCAGCCCACGATTTGGGCCAAGGATGAAGCCACACTTTTCCGACGGTTCCAGAAATGGGCGGCGACTTCCAATTCCGGCGACCGTTCGGAAATACATTGGCTGCCCGATAACTTTCGCGCCTGGAACGATGTGTGTTCGAGTTCGGAATACTGCCTCGGGCGCCAGTGCCCGGAATTTTCGCGCTGCCACCTGACGCGGGTAAGACTTGATGCGGCCCGGGCCGATATCGTGGTGGTAAATCATCACCTGTTTTTCGCCGACATGGCGCTTCGCATAAAAGGTCTGGATGGAGTCATCCCGGAATACGAAGCTGTCGTTTTCGACGAGGCCCACCAGTTGGAAGATGTCGCCGGCGAATACTTTGGCCTCAACTTCAGCAGCTTCGCCCTGAGCCAGCTTTCCCGGGACATCCTCAAAGGGTGCGGGGGCGGCAAAAATCAGGATTCGAGCGCGGTCCAGGCCGTGGGCAGGCAGCTCGAGGTCTTGAGCCGTCTTTTTGTCTCCGGCCTCGCCCAACCGGGCAGAGGGGCCGGCCGTTTGCGCTTTGACCCCCGAAGGGCCGCTAACGATTTCGACGCCACGTGCGCTCAGATTGTCCACGCCCTGGGCGAGTTGCCCGCCATGGTCAAGCCTTTTGAGGAAAAGGATGAAAATCTCGCCTGCGCCGGAAGGCGGGCGGGCGAGCTCTCCACGGCTCTTACTTCGCTTCTCGAGCAAAAGGACCAGTCGCTTGTCTACTGGCAGGAGGCCACCCAGCAGGGGGTTTTCCTCCGGGCGACACCCATCGCGATCGGACCGATCCTCTCCGAGCTTCTCTTTGCCACCGTCTCCTCGGTAGTGATGACCTCCGCCACGCTTTCGGTGGCCGGGGCTTTTGATTTTGTGCGAAACTCCCTCGGGGTTCCGGCAAAGGGTCGCGAGTTGTTGGTGCCCTCTCCTTTCGAATACGGGCGCCAGGCCATAGCGTACATACCCGTGCGGTTTCCGGCGCCAAACGAGGCGTCGTTTTGCGCCCGAATGGCCGAAGAGGCCGCCGAAATTATCGAAAAGACCCGCGGGCGAACGCTTTTGCTCTTTACCAGCTACAAAAATATGCACGAGGTCCACAAAATACTGGAGGGCAAGATTTCTTTTCCGCTTCTCGTCCAGGGGCAGAAGACCAAGCGAGCGCTTCTCCAGGAGTTTAAAGACCGGGTGGAGTCGGTCCTTTGCGCCACAAGTTCTTTCTGGCAGGGCATCGATGTGCCGGGGGAAGCGCTAAGTTGCGTGATTATCGACAAATTGCCATTCGAAGTTCCCGACGATCCGGTGACCGCCTCAAGGCTTGAGCGCATCGCCGGGCAGGGTGGCAACGGTTTCTATGACTACCAGGTGCCAAGGGCCGCCATCCAGTTGAAACAGGGAATCGGCCGGCTCATTCGCTCCTCGGGAGACCGCGGGGTTATCGCTGTTTTCGACATCCGGATGATGACCAAAAGCTACGGCCAGGTTTTTGTCAAAAGCCTGCCGCCCTGCCCGATTGTCCACCATCTCGATCAAATCGACACCTTCTGGAAGGGCTCGTAACTGCTTAGATTGAGAAGTAGGGGAGGCAACCTGTTTTCGCCGTTTTCTGCCTAAACGTTTGGCTGTTCATCGTGAAGTAAAGGGGGAAGGCTATGCAGAAAGTGCTTATCGCAGCAGATGGAACTCAAAAAGGGCTCGAGATGGTGTCGGTGCTGGGCCGGCTGCTAAAGGAAAAAAAAGATGTGAAGGTTTTGCTCTTTCACTGCGTCCAGCAGGTTTCGGCCCTGCTTCCCGAAGATCTTTGCATGGATGTGGTGGATAGCTGCAGGCTGTCCTACGATTCGCAGGAAAGATTGGGGCAGGCGGTTCTAAAGGCCTCCGCGGCCCGGTTGAGCGAGGCGGGTTTCCCGGAGCAAAACGTGGAGCTTCGCCTGAAGATCGAAAGCGTGGACCCTGCCGGGGACATAATCGCGCAGGCAGATATCGAGGGGATCCGCACGGTAGCCGTAGGCAGGCGGGGAAGACGCCAGGTCGAGGCGCTGTTGCTTGGAAGCGTTTCCGCCAAGGTGGCCCAATCTGCGGGCGATAAGGTCGTATGGGTCGTTGACCCGCCCGTAAACGATTCCATGAATGTGCTGATCGCCATGGAAGGAACGCCTGAGGCCCGGGCGCTCTCCGACTATGCGGCCGAGTTTTTCGCGGGCTCTCCCGGGTTTAGCTATTCCTTCATTCACGTTATCCCCCCTCTGCCTCCGGAATTTTGGGACGACGGTCACATACTAAACGATTCCGAGCAGGAAAAGAGGCGAGCCCGGATTGAAAAATGGAAGGCGGATTGGACCGGCGGAGTCGAGCGGTGCATGTCGCAGGGGCGAAACATTTTTGCCGAGCACGGCGCCGACCCGCAGAAGGTCCAGACCCTGATTCTTCCGACACGCGAGGGCATCGCGCGCGATCTGCTAACGGAAATCGAGGCGCACAAATTCCGCATCGTGGTGATGGGCAGGAAAAGCTTTCGGGAAAAAAAGCCCTTCGCGCTGGGAAGCCATGCCGCAAAGATTCTCCAAAATTCGAAGGGAGTCATTCTCTGTCTGGTGAGCTAGGCCTTCCCCGGTACAACTCGGGACGCGCATTTTTAGAGACCAGGGCTGCCGAGGGTGTCCGCAGCCTTGGTTTCATCCAACCTCCGGCCTGTCTTTCGAAGCCGCCTCAGGTCAAATTCACTCTGATCATGAGTTAGCCAAACATATTTTGCAAACCGGGGACCGGTAATAATCACGCCCGTCGGCGCTCCTTTTTACCGGACCGCAAAAAAATTGAACTACACTCCGAAAACTGCTATATGTCAAAGGCATCTCCACGACATATTGAGGGTACATGGATAGGCTTACCACCGAGCAGAGAAGCGAAAGAATGAGTTGCGTGCGCGGTAAGGACACCAAGCCGGAAATGTTGGTGCGCCGCCTGGTCCATGGGCAAGGTTACCGATACCGGCTTCACGCAAGGGACATTCCGGGTTGTCCGGACATTGTCTTCTCTAAACGCAAGAAGGCCATTTTCGTTCATGGTTGCTACTGGCGCCGTCATCGGGGCTGCCCTTTGGCCCGTATGCCAAAATCCCGGATCGCGTTCTGGGAGAGCAAATTAAATGGTAATAGGGAGCGTGATATTTTGAATCTGCAGAGGCTGACCGAAATGGGCTGGGAATGCCTCGTCGTTTGGGAATGTGAACTGAAGGATAAAAAGGCCTTACAGGACCGAACAATGGTCTTCTTGGAGGGTAACGGTGCGGTCGCTTGAATTGTTCACGGGAGCCGGTGGACTTGCCATAGGAACATCAAGGGCTGGTTTCAGACATCAAGCTGTCATTGAACGGGACGGAAACGCGTGTTCCACAATGCGGTACAACCGCGACCTGGGGATTCATCCTGTATCCGAATGGCCCATCTACGAAATGGACGTTGCGGATTTCGACTATGCAACCATCCAGGGTGAAGTTGATCTATTGGCCGGAGGCCCTCCATGCCAGCCATTCTCGATCGGCGGTAAGCATCGAGGGCATAATGATGAAAGAAATATGTTCCCGGAAGTCCTCCGCGCAATCCGTGAATTGAAACCGCGTGCGATTCTCATAGAGAACGTGAAGGGGCTTCTAAGGCAGTCTTTTTCAACCTACTTCGAATATATCCGACTGCAATTGGAGCACCCCGAAATCACCCGCCGCAACGACGAACTCTGGACACAACACCTATCCCACCTGGAGCGCCACCACACCGGTGGGTTATACGAGGGCCTACACTACAAGATTGTGGTCCGTCTTCTCAATGCCGCCAATTACGGGATACCACAGAAACGGGAGCGAGTCTTCATCGTCGGGTTTCGATCCGACATAGAACAAAAATGGTCTTTCCCCGCCCCGACTCACTCCCTTGACGCTTTGCTCTGGACTCAATGGAAATCGGGTGAGTATTGGGAGCGGCACGAGATAGCCAGAAATGACCGACCCAAACAGCCGGCAAGATTCCAATCGCGAATAAGACAGATTCCCCCGATATGTCGCTTTTCCCTAGAACCTTGGAAAACCGTAAGGGACACAATTTCCGACCTTCCTGACCCTGAGAATGACGGATTTTCGGACGCCATTCCCAATCATCGGCTCAATCCTGGCGCAAAAGGCTATACGGGGCACACGGGAAGCCCGTTAGACGAACCGGCTAAGACCCTGAAAGCCGGGGATCACGGCGTTCCGGGAGGTGAAAACATGCTCGTGAAGGACAATGGAAAGGTAAGATACTTCACCGTCAGGGAATCGGCGCGACTACAAACATTTCCCGATGACTTCGTGTTTCAAGGCTCATGGACCGAAGCAATGCGGCAACTGGGCAATGCAGTCCCGGCAACGCTGGCTGAAATAGTGGCTAAAGAGATCCATGGCGTATTGAAAGGGAAGGTGGGCATTGAGTCCGGACAGACCACCCTATAACCCTCTGGATAAACGAAACCTCGCGGAAAGTATTGTTCGCGCTCTGTTTGAAAAACCCGTTTCCCCATTGCCGCCACAGGACTCCTTTGAGGGAGCGGGTCTGTACGTTATCTATTACACGGGTGACTTTCCGGTATATAATCCAATTGCAGAACTAAACCGTGACAATCGATTCCAGCACCCGATTTACGTAGGCAGGGCCGAACCACCGGGAGGAAGACGGGGGGGATTCGGGCTAGATACGCCGGTGGGCTTTTACTTGCAGCGGCGTTTGGAGGAACATGCGGAGTCCATCCGGCAAGCCCGGAACTTGGAGCTTGCCCACTTCAGTTGCCGGTATTTAGTGGCTGACACCTTTTGGATACCTCTCGGTGAAGCCCTTTTAATTCAAAATTACCGTCCCATATGGAATAAACTCATTGTGGGTTTCGGCAATCATGACCCTGGCAGTGGACGTTACAAACAACGAAAATCCTACTGGGATGTTTTACACCCGGGTAGGCAATGGGCTGATCGGTGTCAACCCAATCCCCTCGATGAGAGTGCGCTCATCGAGCGGCTACGGAAATCTCTGGCCTAGCTATGCAGCTCCGCCGATTATTCCAATAATCGGCTTCTTGAAAACCGTTCGGCCCCACCGGTCTCAACCATTGTGTCCAGTTTCGGCAGGACGACATCCGTTATTATCGATCCGGTCATCGCGGAAAAATCCTGATGCAGGTTTAACTACACGGACGCCCTTTACCGCCACGCAACATCGCCGACAGGTTTTACTTCCTGTTCGATTCTCATGCCCAGCCGCTCCTCTGCGACGTCAAGGTCATAGGAAACCTGCAGGTTCAGCCAGAGTCTGGCCGTTGTCCCGAAGAACCTGGCCAGACGCAGGGCGGTATCGGGCGAAATGGCCCTCCTGCCATGTAGAATAGCGCTAATCCCGCTTTTGGGGACATTTAACTCTCGTGCCGCGGCCGGTAAGGGGTTATCCCCATGGGCTTAAGGAAATCCTCGAGCAAAACCTTCCCCGGATGAACCGGCGCCATCTTTTCATTCTGCTCGTTCACACAACTCTCCATTCTCAGTGGTAGTAGACGATCTCGACTTCAAAAGGCGTGACCGTCACGCCAATCAAAACAGATTCGCCACTGATCGTTTATTCGTATACTCCACTGCCCCTCACGCTTCCCTCTCAGCTTCTCCAGCCGATTTGCAGATATATAGCAACGTCAAGCGGAACTATTGTAAGCCGTTATCGTTACCCGGGAAATCACTGCTCACCTCGACCTCGCCCCCCCCAAAAAATGAAAGCCATGCTCATCGGCCGGCTCATTGTTCGCCTTCCCTGCGCGTTCGAGATGCCAACCGGTGTCTGCCACCTGCTCTCGATGGCCCGGGAAACCGATAATCCCGATGTTTTTCGCTTTCCACCGTTTATCCCATGATTTACTATTAGCTCGCCATCGGGAGCATGATGCCCCGGGCGGGCTTTTCCCCAATTGACCAAAACCTGGTCGCCGAGCGGTGATGAAGATTAAATTCGGAATACTGGTCAAACTTTTTACCTGGTATCTTTTGGCATGCCTCATTTTTTACGCCACTATCCTGCTTCTTTTCGCCAATATTAAGAGCCTTGGCGGGATCACCGAAAATATCGTAAACCGAAACTACCTCATTTCGACTTCTTCCAAGATGATGATTGACGCACTCTGGTCGATGGCCGAAAATCAAAAGAAATTCGAGCTGATGCAGGAGGAGGGATACCGCAAGTATTTTGAAGACGGGCTCAAACAATACGAAACCGGCCTCTTCAATATCCTGTGGCTCAGCGCGTCCAATAGCGGCGACAACCCCTGGGACGTTCTCTACCGGGAATTCGAGGCGCAGTTCGGGTCGGGAAAAACCGAGTCCGCCTACGTTCATTCGAGCCCTCCCTGGCTAAAAGACGAGGTGATAAGCCAATGGGCCGATCAGATCCAGAAAGCCAGGGCGGCCAACGAGCAACAAATCGAGGAGATGGTGCGAAGCCTGAACGTCCGAGGCCGAAGGGCCGATGAGTACGGCATCGTCGGCGTGCTTGCCTCCCTCGTGATCGGTCTTCTCGGGATCATCGGGTTTAGCTTCGGAATGATCCGCCCGCTCCGCGAGCTAAGGCGCGGCATCAAGTCCTTGTCGAGTTCCGGGCTAACCGCCCCGATTCGGATTCACTCAAACGATGAGTTCGGCGATCTTGCCGGCGCCTTTAACGATATGGCGGCGCGGCTTACGCAAGAAGAGCGCATGCGGTCGGATTTCATATCGATGCTCAGCCACGAAATCCGAACCCCTCTTACTTCCATCCGCGAATCGGTGAACCTGATTTGCGAGGAGGTAATGGGGGGCATAAACGAAAGACAAAGGCGCTTCCTGCTTATAGCGAGTCGTGAACTGGAGCGCATTACGATTCTTTTAAACCATCTGATGCAGATATCCAGGCTGGAGGCCGGAGTGGTGGAAATTCATCCGAGGCGCATCGCTCTCAGCCAATTCGTTGAGGGCGCCCTGTCGAGACTGGCGCCCGCCGCGGAGGCCAAGGACATTTCCATACGCTCGGACACTACCCGTGAAATATCCGAATTTTTTTGCGACCCGGAAAATTTACAGCAGGTTTTGCTCAATCTGATAGGAAATGCTATAAAGTTTTCGCCCGGCGGGAGTGAGGTTCTGGTCTCGGTCAGGCAGGGTGAGTCGGCTAAGGCGCCCTTTCTGGTATTTGCCGTTACCGACAAGGGCCCCGGGATCCCCGATTCAGAGCAGACCCTGGTGTTCAATAAATACTACAGGGCCTCAGGGGTTCGGGAAGAAGTCGACGGAGTCGGCCTGGGGCTAAGTATTTCCAAGTACATCGTCGAGGCGCACGGGGGCGAAATCCGCCTTCTCAGTAAACCCGGGGAAGGCAGTACGTTTAGCTTCACGTTGCCTGTGCATGGGGAAGATTGAAAAAATGGGGTTTAAGACGCTTACGCAGCGCAAGTTCTTCATCCTTGCGGCTGTAATATTTCTTTTGATTGCCACGGCTCCTCAAGTGTTGCCGGCTGTTGAGACCAACCAGGCCACGGCCCGGTCCATCCGGCGCGATGTCGAGTTGGAGGCCCTCCAAAACGGGATGAAGGCTTTCGATTCGGGCCAATACGAAAAGGCGCAGACCACCTTCGAGATGCTAAGCGGCCTGGCGAAAAACCCCGATATCCGGCGGCGGGCCCTCTTTGGGCTTGCTTCCACCAAACTGGTCCTGGCCGATAGCCAAGGCGCATACAACAGTGCGGTCGCGACCTGGGAAAAATGGGCTGCCGAGGCTAAGCCATCCAACGACGGGGAAGATGCGAGAATGATCACCCCATTTCTTTTGAACCTCCAGTCGGCCATCGGGAAAGGCTGCGGAGGCCCGCTGGGCGCAAAAGAAAAAGCCAAACATGACGATTTCCCTCGGATAGTCATCATGCGGGAAAAGGTGGTTCAGGCCCTTCGGGCCAAGCTCCGGCTCGCTGAGCGCCAAATCGTCCGACTGCGCCACGATCTTCGGTCCCTTGACGAAATACATCGCAAATACGAGGAGAAAAAGCAGGAAATAACGCCGTGATTTCCTGCATATCGCTATGAACACGCCCGCCAAACCGACAATTCTTGTAGTCGATGACGATCTGGATATCCTGGCTGTCCTGGAGGCCAGGCTCTCGTCGATCGACTATCGGGTCCTTACCGCCTCCGGAGGCGAGAAGGCCTTGAAGCTTTTAAAGAGCGGGCCGGTGGACCTTTTGATCTCCGATGTGAAGATGCCGGGCCTTGGGGGCATGGATCTTTTTTCCGCCGTCCAGCAGATCTATCCGGGGCTGCCCGTCATGTTTCTTACCGCCTATGGGACGATTCCCGATGCGGTAAAGGCCATGAAAGCCGGGGCCGTCGAATACCTCACCAAACCGTTTAACGGCCGTGAGCTTGTTTCCAAAGTCCAGGAGGTGCTAAGCAAAAGCGCCCCCAGGCAACCCCTCGATTCCCTTCCGCCCCTCAGTGAGTCGCTTTGGGGAGTGAAAAGCGCGGCCATGAGCGAATTATACGACTTGGTCGACCGCATCGCCAGAAGTGACGTAAACGTGCTGCTCCTTGGCGAATCCGGGGTGGGAAAGGAGAGGATAGCCCACCTGCTGCACGAGAGGGGACCGCGCCGCGAGCAGCCCTTCGTCGTCGTGGACTGCGGCTCGACACCCACAGGGCTTTTGGAAAGCGAGCTTTTCGGCCATGTGCGAGGGGCTTTTACCCATGCCATAAAGGACAAGAAGGGGTTGATCGAGGCTGCGGACAAGGGCACCCTTTTTCTAGACGAGATCGGAAATATTTCCCATGACATGCAGGTGAGGCTGCTACGATTTCTGGAAGACAAAAAAATCAGACGGATAGGAGATCTTAAGGAAATTCCGGTGAACTGCAGGGTTATATCGGCCACAAATTCCGATCTGCGCGAGGAAGTCGCCTCGGGAAATTTTCGTGAGGACCTCTATTACCGGCTTCGCGTGGTGACTTTAAAGATTCCGCCGCTAAGGGATCGGCGCGAAGATATTCCCGGCCTTGCCCAGTACTTTGTGGAAAACTTCTGTAAGACTCACGACTTGCCGCTGGTAAAACTCCCCGCCGAAACTACCAGATACCTCTGCGAGTACCCGTGGCCGGGAAACGTCAGGGAACTAAAAAATGCCCTGGAAGGAGCCGTAGTCCTTTGTCGCGACTCCGTTTTGCACAAAAGCGACCTGGGTCTTACCGGCCTTCCCGAAAATCCGCCCAAAAGCCGGACGCCCGCAGCCGATACCTCATCGCTCTCTTTGGAGGAAAGCGAGCGAAACGCGATCTTGCGCGCGCTCCAGCAGGCGGGGTTTGTGCAAAAGGAGGCGGCTCATCTTCTGGGAATAAGCCGCAGGGCCATCCACTACAAGATCAAAAAGTACGGGATCGACTGCGGAAAGCGGTCAAATAAAAACGATGAGGACGACTGATATGGAATGCAAAAAGGAACAAAACAGCGCGAGGTGCGCGTGCACCTACGAAGGATGCCCCAAAAGCGGTCTGTGCTGCGAATGCATCCAATATCACCTCAAAAGCCGGCAGCTTCCGGCGTGCTGTTTTCCCCCCGAGGCCGAAAAAACTTATGACCGCTCGTTTGAGCATTTCGCCCGGCTCGTTACGGGAAATAAAGTCTAACCGGCGCCCGGTCCTTTAAACCCGCGTGCCGTGATGGCGGGCGACCACTATGACATCTCCTCCCTTGCCGGGCGATAATCCCCCCGTGGGGTGAGCGCAAGCTTTTCCCGGGGTTCGAGCAGGAGCGCGAGAAAAAAGATCGGAGTTCATTTCGCGAGCAGGAAAAGAAGCCCGCGCCCGCTACCGCGCGGGGCTTGAAAGGCAGGGGGAGTGGGCGCCTCACGGGTGCCGGGGCGAAGTCGGAGGACGGCAACGATTCGTTCACTGTACTGCGCTGGGACGATGAAACCCGTGTAGATTTAGGTGGTTAGCCGAATATTATCAATCTTTCGTGAATTATGTGCCGATTTTTCGTCCAGAGTAGCAGTCAGAGCCAATCCACCTGTCTGTTAAACAAAACCCATTACATAGTTTATTTCATACACCTTCAGTTCGAAATAAACCTATTTTTCATTATATAACGTATGGTTAGAAGAAATGAGCGTTTTAATTACCTGGTCTTGAATGGCATGTACGTTTAATTATCTAGGATCATTAAGAAAACAGGCGTCTAGTGCAGTACGGTGAACGAATCGTTGCCATGGTCCACTCTGTTGTAAATTGTCCAGTTATGACAAACGACAAATCCTTTTTCTGTCGTGAAGTCAACAGAAACTCTTCAATAAATTACTTAGTGTTGAAAAAGGACCGTCTGAGAATATGAAATCGGCTGGAATATGTGAGATGTGCGGCCATCATGTAGGAGTAAGGCAAAAAGCCCATATATTGGCCGAGGGGAAGAAGGCGGAAAAAAACCTGTTGATGCTCTGTCCAACTTGCCACATCATGTTCGATACCCATCTGAAGCCTAAGATATTCGGTGCCATGATAGATTTTGGTTTTAAGGACATGCCAGAGTCGTGGAAAAAATCAATTTACGATCAAGCCTCAGAGGCATCAGTAAAGGCAAAAGCATTGAAAAGAAAAATGGATACTGAGCCTACACAAAAACATCCGCTGTAATTTCCCAATGTAGTAAATACCGCTATGAACTCCGGCGTGTTTGCGATGAGACGAAGCCTTTGATTCTTTTTATTTGGGGGAACCCCCACAACGGCGCTGTCAGGGATCATCTGAGGACATTCATTTTCTGGCGGCGGAGAAAATTGACGTTAGGGCGAGGTTTCGAAAGATCAGATGCTCGAATTATCAAGGCTTTTTCGTGGCGTCGAAATTGTCCCGTATCGCCCGAGACCGCCCGAAACTGAGAGCTGGCGGGTCGATCTGGTCCGGGATGTGACGTTATGTAAACCAAGGGGAAACCAGGGCCAAAATAAGTCGCCAGGCGACAGGTGGACCGGGGTCCCCGGGGCAAAACGCCGGGGAGCTGGCGGAGCAAAAAACTGGTCAACCCCGAATAGAGATCGTATAGTGTAGGTGGAGATGGAATGGAGAAACGGGGTCGCCCCTTGGTGGCAGGTTCGCGCGGATCGCGGCGAGGACCTCGATGTTTTTGTCACCAGGCGCCTTTGGAAAGGAGACACGAAATGGAATGGCGTGAAGTGGTCGAGCATCCAAGCCTGAAAGACCTGCCCTTCAAGATCGAAACAAATGCGGAAGGGTACATTATGATGGTTGCGGCAAAAAACATACATAGGGAATATCAAATGCGTATGGCCGCTTGGTTCGAGGACCATGGAGAAAAAAAGAAAGCAACTATTGAATGCAACATCCAGACTTCTGACGGTGTTAAAATTGCCGATGTCGCATGGAGAAGCGCCGAGTTTCTTAAAAGAAACAAGTATAGCGATCCGTACCAGGAATCCCCCGAAGTGGTTGTCGAAGTGATATCGCCTTCCAACAGCGAAACGGCAATGAAACGCAAAATGTCATTGTATTTTGAGAGGGGCGCCAAGGAATTTTGGCTTTGCGGCGATGATGGCGATATGCGTTTTTTTAATCCTCAAAGGGAACTCGAAAGAAGCGAGCTTTTCAGAGAATTCCCGAAGCGCATTGAAATCGACGTTGCATAACAGAAATGCGCAGGGATCGCGGCGAGACCTTGGGGGGGATTTACTCTGCTGCCGCCGGAAACAACGGAACAACTGTCCAATATGCTTCAGTCCGGGGGGCAAAAATCCGAACAGATGATGGCAGGGCAAAAGATGAGATCGGAGACAAGGCCCTTGTAAATTCAGGGCTATCGGTACCCGGGTTTTCCGACCTTGATATTCTTAAGAACAGGGACGGAATTTTATCCGTGCCGTACGAACAGACTCGAAATCCCCCCAACCCCCCTTTGAAAAAAAGGGGGGCGATTGAGCCAAGCCTCTCCATGCGAGTTATTGCAAAAGGAGGTAAGCGGGGGTATGTGTGGGTCATTGTCAGAAGCTTTTCGCGCCCGCCAAAAAGTTCCCATCCGGCCCGAGCTGGGGCTTAATCTATCGGGCCAGTTGGGGGCGCCGGCTCACACCTCCCGGGAAGCAGCCGATTTTTCAGCCTTGTACATCTTGAAGTTGTAGGAGTCGGCCAGCGCCTGCCAGCTTGCTTCGATGATGTCGTGGGAAACGCCCACCGTACCCCACGTATCCTTTCCGTCCGTCGATTCGATCAGCACCCGCACTCTCGCGCCCGTGCCGGGCTTTTCAGGCAGAACGCGCACCTTGTAGTCGCTTAGTTCGACGCTTTTTAGCTCGGGGTAGAATTTTTCAAGGGATTTACGAAGCGCCTTGTCCAGCGCGTTCACCGGCCCTTTGCCAAGGGCTGCTGTGTGTTCGAGTTGTCCGCCCACCCGGATCTGGATGGTCGCCTCGGCTACCGGCTCCTTGTCCTCGCTGTGCTTTTGATCGATCACGCGAAAGCCCACAAGCTCGAAATATTTTTTACTCTTCCCCATGGCCTTGTTCAGGAGAAGCTCAAAACTTGCCTCCGCCGCTTCGAACTGGAAGCCCTGGTTTTCGAGTTCCTTTATCTCTTCCAGCACCTGCATGGCCACGGGATCGCTTTTTGAGAGCTCGAGGCCGAATTCTTCGGCCTTTTGCTTTATCGTGGCGCGCCCGGAAAGATCGGATATGAGAAACCTTCGGCTGTTGCCCACAACGGCCGGGTCGATATGCTCGTAGGTCTTGGGGTTTTTGGCCACAGCACTTATGTGTACGCCTCCCTTGTGAGTAAAAGCGCTTCGGCCCACAAACGGCTGGTAGCGGTCCGGCGTAACATTTGCCAGCTCCAGGACCAACCGGCTCACCTGCCTCAGTTTCTTGAGGTTCTCATCGGTCAGGCACGCGCATCCCAGTTTGAGGCAGAGGTTGGCCATAATGGAGCACAGGTCGGCGTTTCCGCACCTTTCACCCATGCCGTTTATCGTTCCCTGGACCTGGGTCGCGCCCATCTCCACCGCCGTAAGGGAGTTTGCGACCGCAAGCTCGGAGTCGTTGTGCGCATGGATCCCGAACTGGATGTCCGGGAAGTTTTCCTTGACCCTCTTTATGGTGCGCAGGATATGGCTGGGCAGACTCCCGCCGTTTGTGTCGCAAAGAATGACGCACTCAGCTCCCGCGTCGATAGCCCTTCCGAGGGTCGCAAGGGCATATTCGGCATCGTCTTTGTACCCGTCGAAAAAATGCTCGGCGTCGTAGAAGACGGTCTTGCCCTTCTGCCTGAGATAGTCGATGCTCTCGGAAATGATCTGAAGGTTTCGCTCCGGGGTCGTGTGGAGCGCATCCTTTACGTGCACCGTCCAGCTTTTCCCAAAGATGGTCACCAGTTCGGTATTGGCGTCTAGAAGCGCCTTGATGTTCAGGTCGGAGGATGCGGTCGAACTGGGATGGATGGTCGAGCCAAAAGCTGCAATCCTTGCCTGTTTTAGCTGATAATTGCCGATTTCTCTAAAAAAGCCCACGTCCTTGGGGTTCGATCCGGGCCAGCCTCCCTCGATGTAATGAATGCCCAGATCATCGAGCTTTAGGGCTATGCGGACCTTATCCTCGACGGAAAAGGCGAAATCCTCGGCTTGGGTGCCGTCCCGGAGCGTAGTGTCGTAGATCTTTACCTGCATTACAGAATCTTTCCGATTGTAAAGTTTAGCTGTTTGCCGAAGCTCTCTATCAAACCGGTTTTTTATCCAGTTCGAAGGCGTCGTGAAGAACCCTTACCGCCAGTTCGCTGTACTTCTCGTCGATGATGCAGGAAACTTTTATCTCGGAAGTTGCGATCATCTTGATATTGATGTTTTCGGCGGCAAGCGTTTGGAACATCTTGGTCGCCACCCCGCTGTGGCTCCTCATTCCCACCCCGATGATGGACACCTTGGCTATGGCCGGGTCGCCCACCACCTGGCAGTCGCCGATCTCGGGCGCAATGGACTGGAGGAGGCGGATCGTCTCGTCGTAGGAGCTTCTCGGGACGGTGAACGAAATATGGGCCCTGCCCGGGACCCCGCTTGCGCCTTGAACGATGAGATCGACGTTTATCTTTGCCGCCGAGATGGGCCGGAAGACTTTGGCGGCGATTCCGGGCTGGTCGGGAATGTTGGTGATCGTAACCCGGCTTTCGTTTTTATTGCAGGTAATTCCGGAAACCACTACTTTTTCCATGGTTTCATCCTCCCGTGAGACAAGCGTGCCCGGAGCGTCGGTAAACGAGGAGAGCACCATTATGGGCACATTGTAGTTGATGCCGAATTCGACCGAACGAAGGTGAAGGACTTTTGCGCCCATGCTCGCCATCTCGAGCATCTCTTCGTAGCTTATCCTGTCGAGCTTGCGCGCCTTGGGGCATATGTTGGGGTCGGCGGTAAACACCCCCTCGACGTCGGTGTAGATCTCGCATACGCTCGCCTCAAGAGCTGCGGCAAGAGCCACTGCAGTCGTATCGGAGCCCCCGCGGCCAAGTGTTGTAATGTTGCCTTCGTCGTCATAACCCTGGAACCCGGCCACAACCACGATTTTCCCCGCCGCGAGCTGATCGAGCATCGTTTGGGTCTGTATCCAGCTTATGCGCGCCTGGCCAAATTGTCCGTCGGTCATGATCCCCGCCTGGTACCCGGTCATCGATACGGCTTCCTCGCCCATCGCCTTAACGGCGATGCAGAAAAGAGCTATGGTCGTTTGCTCGCCGGTGGAGAGCAAAACGTCCATCTCGCGGGGGTCGGGAGAAGCGCAGATCTCTTTTCCCAGCTTGAGTAGCCGGTCGGTTTCCCCGGCGCGGGCGGAAAGAACGATAACGAGTTGGTCGCCCGCTCTTTTCCTCGCGAGCACCCGCTGGACCACAGCATTGATTCTTTCGGCATTTGCGACAGAAGTCCCGCCGTATTTTTGCACAACGAGAGCCATTAGCTCTAAGTCCTCCGTGGCGATAGGTTTGCGGTGCGTAAAATTAGGCAAGTAACCAAAAAGAGCCGAGTTGTCCACAAGAAAACAAATTTTTTGGCTCATAATCTGCCAACTCGGGCCGATATCCCGTTGACCCTGGACATCCGCGGCTATAGACTCGGGGTAGATTCTACTGCAGTTACTCCATGCCAAAGGACCGCCCTAATGAAGATTTTGTTTGTATATCCGATGGTGTCCGATACTTTCTGGAGTTTTAAGCATGCTTTGAGACTGGTGCGAAAAAAGGCGGCTTTCCCGCCCCTTGGGGCCTTGAGCGTTGCCGCGATGCTGCCGGCTTACTGGGAAAAAAGGCTTATCGATCTCAATGTGCGGGAGCTTTGCGATGAGGAGCTGCTGTGGGCGGACTACGTGTTTATAAGTGCGATGATCGCCCAGAAAAGTTCGGCTCACCAGGTGGCGGAGCGCTGCCGGCGGCTGGGCGTAAAAGTCGTTGGAGGCGGGCCGTTGTTTAAGGCCTTTCCGGACGAGTTCGCGCGTCTTGACAGCCTGGTTTTCGGGGAGGCCGAGGCCCTTATCCCCCGGCTGGCGAAGGACATGGAGGATGACCGGCTTAAGAGCTCTTACTCCGCTTCGGGTTTTCCCGACCTCGACGCCGTACCCACACCCATGTGGGAGCTCATAAATCTTAACGACTATGCGACCATGTCCGTTCAGTATTCCCGGGGATGTCCTTTCAACTGCGAATTCTGCGATGTGATCGTTTTGAACGGGCGGGTCCCAAGGCTTAAGCGAAACGATCAGGTGGTGGCCGAACTCGATGCCCTCTATGCCAGGGGCTGGCGCGGATCGGTTTTCATCGTCGATGACAACTTCATTGGCAACAAAGAAAAGGTAAAGGGGCTGCTTAAGGCGATCATTTCCTGGCAAAAGCAGAAACTGCACCGGATGAACTTCTTTACGGAAGCTTCGGTGAACCTGGCCGAAGACCCCGAATTGATGAACCTGATGGTGCAGGCAGGCTTTAACAAAGTATTCCTGGGGCTCGAGACTCCGGTCGAAGACGCCTTGCGGGAATGCGGAAAAGCGCAAAATCTAAGGCGCGGCCTCTCGGAGTCGGTCGCAGCGATTCAGGGGAGCGGGCTGGCCGTTATGGGCGGCTTCATAATCGGCTTTGACTCCGACCCCCCCGACGTCTTCCAGAGGCAGGTAAATTTCATCCAGAAAAACGGGATCGTTACCGCCATGATCGGTTTGCTTACCGCCATCCCGGGCACCCGGCTCCATTCGCGCCTCGAAGAGGAGGGAAGAATGCTCTTTAACTCCTCCGGCGACAACACCGATGTCGAGGGCTCCCTTAATTTCATCACCCGGATGGATCGCGCGAAGGTAATCGAGGGCTACCGGTGGGTGATGAACAGCGTCTATTCTCCGGAGATGTATTATAACCGGGTGCTGGCATTTCTTCGCGCCTATCGCCCGAGGGCCAGGACCTACCTGCAAAACAATGACCTGAAGGCCTTCGCCCGCTCGATCTGGTACCTGGGGGTTGTCGATAACAAGTCCAGAAACTATTACTGGAAGCTCTTGCAAAAAGCCTTCTCCAACTACAATGACTCCTTTGGCGAGATAGTCACCATGGCGATATACGGCTATCATTTCCGAAAGCTCTTCTGGTCCCCCAAGCTCCCCGTTAAACTCGAGGAGTGGCTTGCGGGGATTACCGGGTAAACGGTGAGTAGGACCGTTGTAACGGGCAGCCCGGCGATCTTCGTAAACCGGTGAAACGAGCGGTTCATGACGCGGCGCCGGTTGCAGGCATTATTCCGTGCGGCGTCCGATCTCGTGGCGACTCGGTTTCAACTCCGGCCGCTGACCGAGTAATGCCGGGTGGCGTTCAAGATTTGCCTGCCGGGTTGTGCTTCGCGCTCCACCCATCCTGCGCCAGTCCGTCGAGAGCCGCTGCAGGGTGGGTGAAACGCAGTGAAACCCATCTGTTTCACGCCGTCTTGAACGCAACTTCGTATAAAACGTATGGACTGAAATCTGCGGCGGAATCGGACGTAAGGAGAGCCAAAAACTTTCAAAAAGTTTTTTCGGGCCCATGGAATCCAAATGCGCTCAAACAGTTCACTGATTCATGCCCCCTTGTAAACTTGTCTCGCATGTACGTTTAAGACGCCCCGAACATCAATACCTGTAGGTCTACTAAAAGACATGGCTCAACCCTTATGGGCGATTCGACCTGGATAGGGATGGTCGGATTCCGACTAGCCTCGCAGCGTAAACTTGTTTTGTCGCCGTTGTAGGCGGGTAGTGCGAGTGTCGGGCTTACCCCGACCCCGGAGACATTTGCATATTACCCCGAAAGCTATAATTCATTACCAGTGCTCTCCGCTCTGGCTGGAGGCGTCCAAGCGAGCCAAGGCCCGCCATCCGGAGCGGTGGGATGGCTGGACCGGGACATCTCGAAATCCGAGGAGCGGGAGCATGAGTTGGAGTTCGATCGGGATGATTTAGAGATTGATTTCCAGGTATCGCTTCATCAAAAAAACACGGAAGAAAACGATACACTTTGTTGTACTGTAATAGAATAAAAGATGTTGCATTCCTTTTGAACGTTTGGTAGCCTTTGAAACCAAACCTCGGAAAATGGTGTAGTGCAGTTAGAAAGTCGGTTTACGATATGCTGAATTGCTGAAACACGTAAGAACTTCTTTTAGTTGTCGATCCAAACCAAAGGGCCATGAGGTGGGTGAAATACTTTGGCTTCAGTTGGGATTTCCTATTTTCAGAAAGGGAGACGCTGATGAAGAAGGTTTTATTTTTCATGTTTATTGCCGGCATGGTCAGTATTTTTTATCTATCTTTGGCCAAGGCCGATGAAATCCAACTGAATGTTGATGCTGCTCCTAATGCATATGGGTCATCCAACTACTCTACATGGTGGAGTAATGCGGAAAATGCTATAGTAAATGGAACATTTGTTAATATGGCGAATGGTTACAATCCAGCCAATGTTGGAACAACTAATTTCGAAGTTCAAGATGCTACAGTATACAGCTTTGGAAATTTAGGGAGTAGACTTACTTTCACCTATTATATTCCTGATACTACAATTAGCGATCTAGAAAAAACCAATTTCGCGTTAAGTTTTTATTATCAATGGGGTGGAGTCACTCACGACTATTATGCCGAAACGTATGGATCTACGTGGCTTCAACCTTCTCAATGGGTAAATTATGAGGGTGGAGTGATCGGAAACTACGGTTTTGCTTGGTGGGGAGCCCAAAATACGAATACCCAAGCAGAATTGGATTCCGACTTGTTCTTGGAAAATCTTTATCAGGGCAATATGACTCTCGAGGCGCGATACGGTGCAGGCGTTACCTCATTGACGGCGTATCACACAGCCGCTGCTTCTGAACCGTCCAGCATATTTCTGGTTATTGTGGCTCTTCTTGGATTTGCCATAGTGAAAAGAAAATACGGAACCCACGGTCTACATTGAATAGATCCAAAAATCAGGGGCCGCGATGAAAGTCAAAACTGGATCATTAGCGCCTCGGCTTTCGAGATGTCCCCGGCCCGGCTACCGGCGACCCGGGGCTCCGATGTTGTTGAGATAACCGACTCAACTGGAATCGGTGCTGCTCTTTTAGAGCGACGATCGTGATCCCGGAGCACCTGTTTTGAATGTCGAGGACCTTACGCCATCTTCGGGTTCGATGATGTCGAGTTTTCGATCATGGCGTGGAAAATGGGTAAAAGCTTTCGCATGCAGGCTGCAATGGGTTTCTTTCCGGCTGCAAGGAGTCGGTTGCTGGAACGCCGGACGGCCCCACGGCGCCCATGTCGCGTAAATGGGCAAGGCCCAATCGCCCCCCTTTTTTTCAAACTTGCAATTACCCACACATACGCCCACTTACCACCTTTTGCAATGACTTGCATCGAGGGGCTTGGCTCGATTCCCCCCTTATGCGATGATTCGCCTGGAGGGGCAAGGCTCGATCGCCCCCCTTTTTTTCAAAGGGGGGGTGGGGGGATTTCAACTCTTTTCATACAGCCCGGCGATGGTTGTGACCTCTTCGCGCCTGCATGCTGTGCGCTTCCGAAGGTCGTCATTCCGGCAGGATTTTAGCCGGAATCCATGTTTTTAGAAATATCAAAGAACTTAAGGGATGTCACACTAGTTGAACGGGAGAGCACGCGATCCGATTGGGACAGGGTCTCTCGCATGACGCAGGCAGAGATAGATGCCAACGTGGCTTCCGTCCCCGATGAGGAGGATATGGTTGTCGACTGGGATAATGTTACGGTCGAGATGCCTCAGCCCAAAGCCGTATTGAACATGCGAGTCGATAAAGACGTACTCGAGTTTTTTCGCAGGAAGGGCAAGGGCTATCAAACGGCGATCAACGCGGTCCTTCGGGCCTACATGAAGGCCCATGAAGATCGGCGTTAAAGCCGCCGGTTGCCGCGCCACCGCATTACACAGGCCCCGTTTATCTTGTGGCGCAGCCCTTCTCGGGGCAGCCGGCTTCCTCAGGGCTGAACCCCTCTTTCTTTTTTTCAGACAAACTCTTACGCAGATTACGTTCAGGATCAGGCTGGGATAGTCAAGCGAAGCGAGCGTAGCCGTTAACTTATGCTCGTAAGCGACGAAGGGAACCAACAGAAAAACGACAAACCGTAATGCGAGGGAACCAACGGGAGCCTTCATGGGTTTCGAATTTCCATCTCAGGTGCTGAGCATCGCCCGCAGATCTTTTAGCAAACGATAAAGAACAAAGGGAGCCCTGGAGAAAGACTACCCTCAGCGGCGCTTGTTCGCAAAGACCGAACCGAAAGAGGAGGAAAACGACAGAGCTTGCCTGCATGCTGTTTTCTCCCGAGAAATGAACGGCAAAATTCGATGGCTGAGATCGAAATGAAAATTATATTTCAATTCAGGGCGCCGGTAGCGACAAATCCGGTCATGTGATAGGAAGAAAAGAAAACAACATGGAGCAAACGAAATGAACAGGCGGCTTACCCTTGTCTACTGGAAAAGTGAGAAATTCTGGCTCGGCAAGCTTCTTGAGTATCCCGAGATCATGACCCAGGGGGAAACATTAGAGGAACTTGAGGAAAATATTAAGGACGCCTACCGCCTCATGGCTATGGAGGACGTCCCGGAGGGGTATTTCACGAAAGAGATAGCCCTTTGAAACGAAGCGAATTCATTCGCGAACTGCTGGCGGCCGGGTGTGTTCTTCACCGTCACGGCGCCAAGCATGACATATTCCGCAATCCTGGCACAGGTCAAAAGCAGCCGGTTCCAAGACATAGTGAAATTGATGACGGGCTTGCTCAACATATCAGAAGGTTTCTTGGTCTGAAATAGCCTCGCAATGATGAAACAACCGAAGGCCCCGTCTGAAGGATATAAGTAAGAGCACCTTTGAGGTGCCTGAATTCTATATTGTGGAAATTACCTCCCGGCTCTGGCGGGTGAGTAGGCCGGGAGAATCGCACCCCCAACCTCCATCTGGTCTTGGCGCGATGGCCGGCGCCGGGTCATATCCTTTACGAGGGCGCGGGATGGCGCAAAAAGAGCATACCGTCAGATATACGGATAAAGAGCTTGCCGAACTGGTTGAACGGGAGAGCACGCGATCCGATTGGGACAGAGCCTCTCGCATGACGCAGGCAGAGATAGAGGCAAACGTGGCTTCCGACCCCGATGAGGAGGATATGGTTGTCGACTGGGATAATGTTACGGTCGAGATGCCTCAGCCCAAAGTCGTATTGAACATGCGAGTCGATAAAGACGTACTCGAGTTTTTTCGCAGGAAGGGCAAGGGTTATCAAACGGCGATCAACGCGGTCCTTCGGGCCTACATGAAGGCCCATGAAGATCGGCGTTAAAGCCCCCGGTTGGCCGCGCCACCGCATTACTCAGGCCCCGTTTATCTTGCATCCTCATAGGTATCTAATCCGCTCTGTAAAGAATGGCTGGTTCGCCGCCGGAAGGTAACGTGAACCTCTATATCCTTGTCCAGCTTGCCAAGGATCGCAATCATCCGATCGAGCGTGAAGCGTTCGAGCCTGGCGTTACGGATGCGCGAGAACTCCGAATGCGATACGCCTGTAAGCTTTTCGGCCTCGCGTGTTGATAGTCCGCGTTCGTCGAGTGCGAGGATAATCCTGGCGGCAAGAATGGCGCGAGCCTGTTCAACATTGGCATTCCTGCGGCTAAAGTCACGAAACACATTGCCGCTGCCGCGAATAAGTTCAAAATCGTCATTCATTGTAAAGCCTCATTTAATCGCTTCAGGCGCTCACAGGTGAGATCGACCTCCGTTTGAGGCGTCTTAATTCCGGATTTGGATTTCTTGTGAAAGGCGTGAATGACCCAGATATCAGCGCCAATCTTAACTGCATATATGACGCGGAAGGCATCGCCTCCATGCCGCAGCGCTATTTCAAACACCCCGCCTTCAACGCCCCTTAACGGTTTCGCCTTGTCCGACTTGCCGCCCTCGGCTGCAATGGTGAGTGCGCTTAGCATGTTTGCTTGCACCTCTTCGGGGAATTGCTCGAAATCCCTGCGCGCCGCCTTGATCCATGAAATAGGCCGCGTATTTCTCATATAACCCGCGTTGACATATTTGTCACCGTTTCCAAATTATTATTTTCCCCGTGTCTGCTTCTTGGGTCGTTTTGTGCGTCCTGTGTGGTAAAGGACGTTGATGGTCCTCCGGCGCCATTCGAACTCGCTAAGCCGGGTCTGCCGGAAACAAATTGGTTCCTCCTGGTCAACTGGCTTATCGGTATTGCATCAGGCGCCCAACCGTGGAAAATGTTGTAGTTCGCTCCAGCTTACCCGGAACCTAACTGATTCTGACTCGGATTTTCATCGCAAATCCTCTTTCAAAAGAGGACATCGATATCCCTCATGCCGTGAAGAACCCTGACTACGTCTATCCCACCCTCGATTGGCAGGTAGAAAATCAGATAGCTGGCGACCGCAAGACTTCGCAAGCCGGCCATAATTTCGTCCGGGCTTGTCCCGATGAATGGGGACTGAGCAAGCGCCCGGCAGCGTTTCTCGATCTCGTCAAGGAATGCATCGGCTTTCTCGGGGTTCTCTTGGGCTATGTAGAGCCAGATTTCATCAAGGTCGGTTTGGGCTTGGGGTCGCTTCAGGATGCGCGCCATCGGGCAGGCGTCTTCTTTTGTGCGCAAAGCCGCTCGCGCCCGCGCACTTTCACGCTATTAACGTCTAATGGCGTCGGCTCACCGCTCTCCAATCCTTTTTTGATTTCCGCCCTCAACTCTTCAATGCGCACGGCCTGAAGGCGGTCCTGCTCCTCGAGAAGACGCAACGCCTCACGCATGACCTCGCTTGCGGAACCATAGAGGCCGCTTTCTACTTTCCTTTTGACCATCTCTTCAAGCTGTGGCGTGAGGGAAACATTCATGCTGCCGGGCTGCCTTCTCACAATAACAAGCCTTCTCGGATCACAATGGCAACTGTGATTGTATCTCTTTTAGCAAATCCAAAGCGTCAAAATGTCCTCCCTTAAATTTCTCGGTGTTCACCGTAATATCCGCAAACTGGCTATAAAGACGATCGCGGCTGGCTATAAGATCCTCGTAGCATCTCGCCATGGCCTGTTCATTTGTTTCACCGTCCCTCTTGGAATACATGTCGTTCCACACCATTGGCCTGGGATTGGAACTATACGATAAAAGCATTTCCTTCCATAGAGATGGTGGAGAATGGAAATACACAAACGTAGTATGGCGTTTGAGACGTTCTAGTAATTTTGTATCCAGATAGATCAGGCTTCCCGTTGAATCCACCACCACATCCATGTTGTCTTCCAAGGTTCCTGATTCAAAATCGCAAACGATGTCTCGGATAACCTCCTCTTCGACTGCCAGGTACCGTCTTTCTTTCCGGTTATATCCCGGATGATAGGGAAATCCCATCCACTCGCCCAGTTCCAACAGGATGTCGTCATGAGTTTTCAACCGCACCAAGAGCTTGCGCGCAATCAGTTCGTCACAGGCAAAACACTTAAATCCTTGTTGGGTAAGCGCCTTGGACCAGTGAGACTTTCCGCAGCCAGACATCCCGATAAGCGTCAATTTCATTGTGTGCGCTCTCCCACGAGTGGCTATGTCTCCTGTTGCCGGAGAGCCCCACTTTTTCGTTTGCTACAAGAGGTGTCAACACGACTTCACTTTTGCCGCTCGATAATCTGTCGCTCGATCATCTCACCACTTTCCCGCACGGCCTCGGACAGCGTCGGGTGCGCATGAACGGTTTGGCTAAGCTCGTGTGCGCTCATGTGAGTCTTGACCGCGACAACGCATTCGCCGATCAACTCGGAGGCGCGCGGACCGATGATGTGCACACCCAGTATGCGCCCCGAGCGCGCGTGCGAAAGAAGCTTTACAAATCCTTGGGTCTCGCCGATGCACTGCGCCCGCGCGGTCCCGGAAAACGGGTAAACCCCTGCTTTGTACTCTACGCCAAGCTCCTTTAACTCCTGCTCGCTTTTTCCAACCGAGGCCGCCTCCGGCGAAGTATAGACCACACCCGGGATGGCATCGTAGTCGACTTCGCTTGCAAGTCCCGCCAGTCTTTCGACTGCGGCAATTCCTTCAGCCGATGCCTTGTGGGCGAGCATCGGGCCGGCTATGAGGTCCCCTATGGCGTACACCCCCGGGACATTTGTCCGGTAATCCTCGTCCACCATGACAAAGCCTCTCTTATCGAGTCTTATTCCCGGCTCCTCCAAACCAAGACCCCGCACCAGGGGCTTTCTGCCGACAGCTACCAACACCTTTTCGAATTCGGATTCCTCCTGCCGGCCATCTCCTGTCTCGAGTAAAAGTCTTACCTTTCCGTCTCTTTTTTCTGCGCGAACGACCTTTGTTTTCACCCGAAACTCGATCCCCTGCCTGTCGAGCAGCCGTTCGAGAAGCCGCCCTACCTGCCCGTCTACCGTATAGGCTATGCGCGGCAAAAGCTCGATCACGGTCACCTTCGACCCAAGGCGCGCCCAGACCGAGCCCAATTCAAGGCCTATGTAGCCTCCTCCGACGATCCCCAGTCGCTCGGGCGCCGCTTCGAATGCCAGCGCCCCGGTGGAACTCACGACCAGGTCGTCGTCAAAGGGCAGGAAAGGCAGCTCTATCGGTTCGGAGCCGGTAGCCAGCAGCACCGCTTTGGCGCTGTAGGTCTCAAGGCTTTTGTCCGGGGCGGCCACTTCCACCTCCCCTGCGGACTTAAGCCTGGCCGTTCCCCAAATGAGCTCCACGCCTTTTCTTTCCATAAGCTTTCGGACATTTTCAACCAGGCCCGAGACTATTCTGCGCTTGCGCTCCATGAGGCCGCCAAGATCGATCGATACCTCCTCGGCGCGGATTGCGTGTTCGCTTAGCCCGTTTTTCGCTATACGATAGTTTTCCGTGGATTCCAGGAGCGCCTTGCTCGGAATGCACCCCACGTTTAAGCACACCCCGCCGGGGCCAGCCTCTTTTTCCACGCAGGCCGTCTTCATCCCCAGCTCCGCGGCCCGGATGGCCGCGACGTATCCGCCCGGTCCCGCGCCGATTACGATCAAATCGTACTGTTTAGCCATCTCTTTATATCTCCATCAGGATCCGCTCCGGGTTTTCGACGAATTCCTTGATCCTTCGCAGGAAAGTCACCGCCTCCCTGCCGTCGACTATCCGGTGATCGTAGCTAAGAGCGACGTACATCATCGGCCGGATCACCACCTGGCCGGCAACCGCGATCGGCCTCTCCTCGATTTTATGCAGCCCCAGGATGGCGCTCTGGGGAGGGTTTAATATCGGGGTGCTAAGAAGCGAACCAAAGACCCCCCCGTTGGTTATCGTGAATGTTCCCCCTGCGAGATCCGAGATATCGAGTTTGTTTTCCTTTACCTTTTCGGCAAAATCCGAGATGGCCCGCTCGATGGCCGCAAATCCCAGCCTGTCGCTATTTCTTATCACCGGGACGACCAGCCCTCGCTCGGCGCCTATGGCCATTCCGATGTGGTAGTAGTTGTGGTAGACGATTTCCTGTCCCTCGATGAAAGCATTCACCACGGCCATTTCCTTTAGCGCGGCAACCGTTGCCTTTACAAAAAAGGACATCAGCCCGAGCCGGACCCCGTATTTTTTGTGGAAACTCTCCCCCAGGCTTTTTCTTAGCGCCTGGATCCGGCTCATGTCGATTTCGTTAAACGTAGTCAGCATCGCCGTATTCTGACGGGCTTCGAGAAGCCGTGCGGCTATGCGCTGCCGGATCGGAGTCATGGGCTTTCGAACGGTTTCCTCACCTGAGGCAGCGCCCGGGTATTCCCAGACAGGCGCTGCCGCGGGCGCGTGTCCCGGTTGTTCTGCTGCCCGGGTCCTGGGCGCCTCCGGGACAGCCCCCGGTTTTTGCGCTCCGCCCCCTTCAAGATACAAAAGGACGTCTCCCTGCGTGATTCTTCCCCCCGGACCCGTTGGGGCGACACCCGAAAGATCGACTCCTTTTTCCTCGGCCAGGGCGCGGACGGCCGGAGAAATTACGGGCTTGGCGCCAACGGCGGGTTCTTCGGCCGAACCACCCTCTTGCACCTTAGGCCGTGAGACGGCTTCGGCCCTCGTCTGGTCGGAAGGGGCCCGCTCCCCGGAGGGCTTTGCCGGGGCGGCCTCCCGCACAGGTTTATCCTCGGCTTTTTCAGACGCCCGGGGCGCCTTTCCGGCAGCCTCTTCGATTTGGCCGACCACCGTCCCAATCTTTACCGTCGTTCCCTCGGCCACGAGGATTTTTAACGCTCCGTCCGCGGGGGCCGAGATTTCGAGTGTGACCTTGTCGGTCTCTATTACGAACAGGATATCGTCTTTGTGGACCGATTCTCCCTCGCGCTTCATCCACTGGGCAAGGAGCGCTTCCTGGACCGATTCGCCAACTTCAGGGATTTTTAGTTCCGTCATAATTTCTCCTGGTACGGGGATCCGAACGCCATTTCCATCAGCACGTCCTGCTCTTGCCGGTATGTTGTGAGGTAGCCGGAGGCGGGGCTTGCCGCCGGCGCTCTTCCAATATAAGCCGCGTCTTTGCCGGTAAGTCTTTTAAGTCTTGATTGGATAAAATTCCATGCGCCCATGTTTTCGGGCTCCTCCTGGACCCAGTGGAACGTGGAGGCCAAAGGATAGGCGGCAAGAACGCCCAATATCTGCGCTTCGGGAAAGGGGTGGAGCTGTTCGATCCGCAGGATCGCCGTGTCGGAGACGCCGGCGGCTTTACGCCTTTGGACCAGGTCGTAATAGATTTTTCCGGTGCAAAAATATATTTTTTGCGCTTTTTCAAAACCGGGGTCGCCGATTATTTCCAGGAAATGGCCCGAAGACATCTCGGGTAGCGTAGACACTGCCTCGGGAAGCCTTAGCAGGCTTTTGGGGGTTAGAACGATCAGCGGTTTTCGAAATTTTTTGCGCACCTGCCGGCGCAGAAGATGGAAATACTGCGCGGGCGTGGTCGGATAGCAGACCTGCATGTTGTCCTCTGCGCAAAGCTGCAGGTATCTTTCCAACCGGGCGCTCGAATGCTCCGGCCCCTGTCCCTCCAGGCCGTGAGGCAGAAGGATCGTCAGCCCGCTTGACCGGCGCCACTTGGACTCGGCCCCCGAGATGAACTGATCGAAAACCGGCTGGGCGTTATTGGCGAAATCGCCAAACTGGGCCTCCCAGATCGTGAGGGTTTCGGGGGTGGTAAGCGAGTAGCCGTATTCGAACGCGAGGACAGCTTCTTCCGAAAGCATGCTGTCGTAGACCATGAACCTTGCCTGGCCGGCCAAGAGGTTGTTTAGCGGCGTGTAGTGCGCCTCGGTATTGACGTCGAAAAGGACGCTGTGGCGCTGGCTGAAGGTGCCCCTGCCCGAGTCCTGGCCGCTTAGGCGAACCGGAGTCCCCTCCGCTGCAAGGGAGGCAAACGCCAGGGCTTCCCCGTTTGCCCAATCGATTTCTTTTCCGCTCTCAACGCTTTGGAGTCTTCTGTCGAGTATGCGCTTAAGGCGGGGGTGAACGGCAAAGCCCTGCGGAAAGGAGTTTAGCTTTCTTGCCAGTTCCAGGAGATGCTCGGCCGCGACTCCCGTTTCCACCGGTTCATGGCTATATTTGCCGCCAGGTTCTCCCCAGAAGTCGTAATGGTTTTCTTCGGGCATCTGGCAGAGCTTGTCGTGCACCCTTTGATAGGCAAGTTCCATGCACTCGCTCATACCCGTTGTAAACCGGTCCAGATCCTCTTGAGAAGCAATCCCCAAGTCCTTTAAGGAAGTAAAATATATCCTGTAGAGCGGGGGGCGGTCCTTAATCCGGCCATACATTTTCGGCTGGGTGTAGTAAGGCTCGTCTCCTTCATTGTGTCCGTAGCGCCGAAAGCACACAAGATCTATTACCACGTCCTTTCCGAATTCCAGGCGATAGTCCAGGGCCAGTTTCACGGCGTGGACAGCGGCTTCGGGGTCTTCGCCATGGACGTGAAAAATCGGCGCCGACAGCATCTTGGCAATGTCTGTTGCGTAGCGGGTCGAGCGGGCGTGTTCGGGGAGGGTGGTAAATCCTATCTGGTTATTTATCACCAGGTGCAGGGTCCCTCCGTTCGAATAGCCTTCGAGCTGCGAGAGGTTAAGGGTTTCGGCCACCACTCCCTGGCCCGCGAAGGCCGCATCTCCGTGGATCAAAACGGGAAGCACCTGTTTTGGCCCATTGGCGCCGAGCTTTTCCTGCCGCGCGTGCGCAAGCCCTTCGACCACGGGATCGACCGCCTCCAGGTGGCTCGGATTGCTTGGAATCACCACCTTTATCCTGCGGCCTTCCCCCACCTCGAGGTCGTCTACCATGTAGCCCCTGTGGTACTTTACGTCCCCAGAGCCAAAGAGGGAGTGGGGGTCGTAATGCTCTTCGAATTCACAGAAAAGATGTTCGAAGAGTTTTCCCAAAACGTTTACCTGTATGTTTAGACGCCCACGGTGAGCCATGCCCATTAAAATTTCGCTGCATCCCGCCTGCCCCGCGTACCGCAGCAGGAAATGGAGCATCGCAATGATGACCTCGGCGCCTTCCAGGGAGAACCGTTTCTGGCCGATGTAGCGCGTGTGCAGGAAATGTTCGAAAAGAGTCGCCTGGCAGAGCTTGTTTAGAATTTCCAGTTGTTCGTCCCGGTTAAAACGGGGACGGTTCCGAGTGGGCTCCATCCGCTCCTGGAGCCAGTAGCGCTCACCCGGGTCCTGCATGTGCATGTATTCGACCCCAAAGGAGCTGCAGTAGGTTTGCTTTAGCGCCTCAACGATCTGCCTGAGCGGCATTTCCCGTCCAAACAACGTGGGAGGGGTGAAAAAAGAGCGGTCCAGATCCTCTTCCGAGAGCCCGAAGGCGGAAAGCGAAAGTAGCGCATGCTCGTCTTCGCACGCGCCTAGTGGGTCCAGGCAGGTTAAAAGGTGGCCCAGTTCGCGGTAGCGGTAAATGAGTTCCTGTACGCCGCATTGCTTTACAATTTCGGCTTTGTCGCAGAGCCCCGCCCCCGGTTTTGCGCGACCGGCCAGATCGAACCCCTCAAAAAAAATCCGCCACTCTCGGTTTACGCTCTCCGGGTTCGATTTCCATTGTGCATACTCCGATTCGATGAAGTCGGTTTGCAAATTCAAAGAATAATTCATAGGCAAAAGAACCTGTCGTGAAAAGTTCCGGTTTTGCATGGCCGAGCCGCAAAAAAGCCATGCGCCAGGCGAATTCATCCGGTTATCGGACAGATGGCGGAGATTGGCCCGCCTCTTGGCCTTACGGTTTTTTTATTTATTTTCACACATAAGATCGGCGCATATTCACCGTATGTCGATCGTAAAAATTACGTCAGCCAAAAGACTAGCTATGATGAACCTGATGTCAAGGCCGGCGGTGTTTGGCGCGGGGCGCCGAAAGGGAAGCCGGCGATAGTAAAATTGCATGCGATTTACGAGAAGAAAAGAAATAGAGAAGCAAGAGGCTGGAACGGCACGAAATAAACGGCGGACCAGGCTAGCTCGCCGTTGAAGTCTCCTGCCCGTTTGACATAACGCCAAATGAGCCTATGAAATCTTCCAGCAGGACCTTGTCTTTGACCGAGAGGTTTTCAAACTCGACTCCGCAGCGCCGGGTGCTGATCTGCTCCCAGGTCCCTTCCGGGACCTCGCAATCATAGGCTACCCTGCACCGGACCTTGTCCAGGTGGATGAAGCGCTCATTGCTGCCAAATATTTTTATCGAGCTGTGATCCCCGCCGCCGCCGGTGTCCATGGACAGATAGCGCAGACAAAGCCCTCCCATGCCGATATCTTGAATCCGGCCCATATGTATCAGCTCATTGGGCGTGACGAAAGCTGCAAACGCCCCTTCTTTTACCCGGAACCTCTTGAATTTTCTTTTTTCTTCACACATTTCTTCATCCAAGAAGAACGTTGACGATAGAAACTTTCAACCAATGTGACTCTAGCAGTTCTGCGAACAAAACACAAATTCTGCGCGTAGCCTGACTCACCGTACAATACGCTAATCTAAAACGTGAGCACCGTGTCGGCGAAAGTCCAGTGGGTAAAGCTTAGAAAAAAATGCCCGGAGGGCTCCTCTTTTTCGAGGAAACCGTCCCCCTTTGTCTGCTGCGCTATAAAAGCAATGGACGGCGCCGCCATTGCGAATTAAAATACTAAAGAATTCGCTGGTTCATCCGAATCTATTAGCAACAGTATTCTCATTTGCGGGGCACCCTTTTGCGGTAAACGATATGGAAAACATGGTCGAGAAGGAAAAACGAGCCCAGGACCACGCCGATAGTGGCAATAACAGTGCGGCAATAGAGATTCTGTTCGATCTTGTAATCGAATACGCCAGGGCCGGCAACTTCGAAGCCGCGGAGTCGATGAGATCGCGCATTGTCGCCATCAACCCGATGGCGCTAAGCGAGATAATCCGCTCGGGGGAGATCATCGAAGAGGAAAAGAAGCAAAAGATCGATGAAAACCACCGGCAACTCTTTGCCGGCCTCTACGAAGGTTTGAGCGTCGAGGAAGCCAATGCCCTCTACTTCGGCTCCAACAAAGCGAACTATGAGGCCGGAGAAACGATTATTCGCCAGGGCGACTGGCAGCCCCGGCTCTATTTGATCGACAGTGGGCGGGCCAATATCACCTATATACGGGGCGACGGAGAATTTTTGTTAAAGACCGTCGAAGCCGGTCAGTTCACGGGAGAAGATGTCTTTTTCTCGCTTGCTGTCTGCACGACGTCCATGATCGCTCAGTCCCGGCTGGAAGTGCGCTACCTCGATGCAAAGGTCCTCAAAGGGTGGAGGAGCGTGCAACCGGGGCTCGAAGCCAAATTGCTGGGCTTTGTCGCAGGCGTCCAGAGCACCTCGGAACTGCTACGAGCCAGGGAACTGGACAGGCGGACCATGAGAAGGGTTTGTCTTGGGGGAAAGGCCACGGCCTTTTTGGTGAACCTGGAGGCAGAACCGGCGGGCAATCCTTTCCGGGTGGATTTGTGCGATATCTCCCGAGGCGGAGTTTGCTTCATGGTAAGAACCGCCAAAAGAGAAGCCGCCGCCCGACTGCTTGGAAACAGGCTTTGCATCAGCTATTTCGATCCGAAAATGGGCTCCCCGCAAAATATCGAGCGATGCGGAACGGTTGTGGGAATCCAGTTTCATCCCTTTGAAGACTGCACGGTCAACGTTAAATTCGACGAACTTCTTCCCGAAGGCGTATTGGAACTTTTGGAAAAATCTTCACCGCCGACGCAGACTTTCGACTTCTAGCCTCTCCTTCTTACTTCTTACTTCTTACAATTACCCACACATACGCCCACTTACCCCTTAGCGGAGACTCCCAAGAAAGGGGCTTGGCCCGATCGCCCCCCTTTTTTGCAAGGGGTTGGGGGGATTTACTCTCCAGCCGCTTGCAATGACGCGCATGGACCGGCTGGGCTCGCTCGCCCCCCTTATTTGCAACTTTGCAAAAGGAGATAGGTGGGCGTATGTGTGGGTAATTGTCAGTTCTTACTTAAGGGGGCTGAAGACTTGCGCCATTTTTCGACCAGTTTTTTGGCGAGCAAAACCTCCCCGGGGCTCATTTTGCCGGAAATAATACCCCACGATGCGGCAGCGTTTTTTTCGCCCCCCGCCGCCGCAAGGCGCAACCACATAGAGGCAAGAACGTAATTGCGGCCGACCCCGCATCCCTTGGCATACATCAGGCCAAGCTTATACTGAGACTCGGCGCTACCCCTTCGGGCCGCAGCGGTAAACCATTTGGCGGCATCCTCCGGGCTCTTTGCAACCCCCCAGCCGTGTAGATACATGACCCCAAGGTTGTTCATCGCCGCGGCTATGCCCCCTGCGGCAGCTTTTCGGAAATGAGAGGCCGCGGCCGCGTAATCGCGCGGGCCGTTTTTGCCCTCGTATCGCATCTGCCCCAGGGTAAATTGCGCGATCGCCTCACCCCGGCGCGCGGCCCTGGAGAATAGCCGCTCGGCCATGGCGTAGTCGCAAACCGCTCCAACGCCCGTATAATACATAAACCCCAGATGGAACATGGCCTTCGAGTTGCCCCCGGCTGCCGCCAGGCTAAGCCATCTGAAGGCTTCCTCGTAATTTCGGGCAACCCCCTGGCCGTTTAGGAACATATAACCCACGAAATACTCGGCCCTTACATTGCCGCGCATCGCCAGGGGGGCGAATTGCTTAAAACTTTGCGCAAAACGTCCCCGCCCATAAGCCCTTAGCCCGGAGGCAAGGCTTGCCTCGCATACGGGCGGCTCTACTGCGCACAAAAGCGATAGAATGCACACAAGAGCAAGCAAAAAGACTTTTCGAATGGTTTTTTTCACGATAGGACCGCTACAGTGATCACATCCGCCCTAATCCTGCTCTACCCCTTCGATGCGAATGTCTCGGGGAGCTTGCGGAAGTTCCCGCTCGGGCGCCATCACCGAAGCTTTTTCGGCTCGGGGAGCCGAGGGTTTCCCCGGCGACATCTGTGAGTCGAGCATGGCGGCACGGGCTTTTTCTACATTATCGCCAGCCTCGGGATAAAAGCCGCCCCTAAGCCTTACCGCATTTTGGAAAGCCTCCACGGCCTGTGCATACTCGCCTTTTTGCATGTAAAAGGAGCCGATGTTGTTATAGGCCCGGGCTTGGTCTCCCGAACGTTTGAACGCCTGAAGAGCTTCGCTAAACCTTCCGACATGACAGAGCGCAAGCCCCAGGTTATTTCCCGCCTGCTGTTGCGAATAGCCCCTTTTGAGGGCCTCTTCGAAGGCCACGACCGCCTTGTCCCACTTGCCCTGCAGCGACCAGCACACCCCCAGGTTATTATAGAGAGCCCCCCCGTCAGGGTTTAGCGCTATGGCGGTTTGGTACTGTCGTACCGCCAGGTCGTAGCGATGGTTGTAATCATAGATGATCCCCAGAAAATCGTGGGCGAGCCAAAGCCTGTCGTTTATCGCCAAGGCGAGCTCGAACTCTTTTTGGGCATCATCTAGGTGTTTTAACTGGAAAAGAGCCTGGCCAGCCCCCGCGTGAGCGCTGGGGTTATTGGGCTCTTTTTCCAAAACGGTCCGAAAATCCGAAAGCCCCTGCTCATTACGCCCCTTCAGCAGGTAGACCATGCCCCTTTTGTAGAGAAGCCGGCAGTCGCCGGGGTGTTTGTGGAGCAGTTTGTCGTATTGCGTGAAGGCTTCGACCAGTTTGCCCTGGCGCAGGTAGCTATCTCCCAGTCTTTCCACGTCATCGTCGGTCATCGCCGGAAGTTTTTTCGGGTAGAGAAGCTTTGCGGGAATCCTTTGCTGTTCCTGAATTCGCGCCCCATTGGGGGGGGAGGTCGCACCCGCTTTCGATGCGTTGGTGGTGGCGCAGCCGCTAAGCCCCAAAGCGATCGAGCAAACAAGCGCCAGCCCTCGTAAAATCTTACGCATGCTCGCGCCTTGAGCCGGCGCGCACAGCTTCTTAAGTGATCGCTCCATCATCTCTTCCTAACTCCGCTAAACGGCAGGGCCCCCGCTGCCCGGGCGGCGTGTCGCCGCAGACGGGTTGCCAAGCCCCGACCTGCCCGACTGGCTGCGCCGGCGGCAGCTCGGACCGCAGTCCGCAAGGCCTGCCGGGTGACGTATTCAATGAATCTCGAACCCAACCTGGTATCAGTGCTTTATAGTCATCAAATGAGAGAGCTGATGATAGATTTTAAGAGCCGCAGGTCCAAGGACCACGATGAATAAGCAGGGAAGGATAAATAATCCCAGGGGCAGGAGCATTTTGACCGGGAGCTTTGCCGCTGCCTCCTCAGCCTTCTGGACCCTGCGTGTCCTGAACGCATCGGAGTAGACCCGCAGCGACTGAGCAACGCTTGTGCCAAATTTTTCGGCCTGAATGAGCAACGTCACCAGGCTGCTCACATCGTCTAAGTCGGTCCTGATCGCAAGCCCTTTCATTGCGTCCCGCTTCGCCTTGCCCGCCCGCACCTCCAGGGTGAACAACTTGAATTCCTCGCTTACTGCCGTGCAGGTCAGTTTCATTTCCTCCCCCACCCGGCTTATCGCCTGATCCAACCCCATCCCCGCTTCCACACAAACGACTAAAAGATCCAGGGCATCGGGCAGGGCGTTACGGATTTTTTCTTTCCGGCTCGAAGTTTTCAACCTCAGCCAGACCTCGGGTATATAGAAACCGGCCGTCACCAGGCAAAGGCCTACGAGCAACGTGAGGGAAAGTTTCGCCTCCTTCATGGTAAACGACCTGGTGAAGACAAAAAGCACTCCGAGCAGGACCGCAGACACGTATTTGGTCCCCCAGAACGTGAACGGCGCGTTTTCACCACGAATTCCCGCCCGCAGGAAAGCGAGGCGCTTTCCCGTTATATCGACCTTTTTGTCGGTTCTTACGGCAAACCGTCCCACCGCGCGCAGGATATGGAGAGCCACTCCAAAAAAGCTTACCGAATCGCCGGCGCCAAGTTCTTCGCCAGTAAATCCCGTTTCGCTGTCCTGGACCCTTGCCAGCATCTTTTTGCGCCGGGCCAGGGAATTGGAGTAGCGATAGACCCCTATATAGAAGAGCAAAATGGATACGAAAAGTAGCGCTGCGGCGGCGATCGGGAAAAGACCGGTTTCGGACATGTGTCGCTCTCCAAGCGGATTGACTACTCAAAATCCGGTATGAAAAAATAAATCCACCGCAGAGCATTCCCTGCCCACGACCGGATTTTGCGGCGTAATTTCTTTTTTCTGCTCACACCTTTATGCGAATTATCCTTCTCATGACAAGGACTCCAAGGAGCATCATGACAAAACCCGCAAGGATAATTTTCTTTCCTGTCGGGTCTTCCATAAACGGAACAAAATAATTCCTGTTTACCACAAAAAGCAGCAGGGCCATCATGAATGGAAGCAGGCAGAGGATGGCGGCCGAAAACTTTCCTTCCGCGGTGAGGATCCTGATCTTGCCAAACAGCTTGAACCTCTCGCGGATCACATGAGCGATGTTTTCTATAATCTCGGCGAGGTTTCCACCCGATTCGCGCTGAATGGCCACAGCGACCACAAAGAAGCTAAGATCCGGGCAGTCGACTCGTGCCGCAAGGTTTTTCAAGGCGTCCTGGACGCTAAAGCCAAAATTTATCTCATCTAAGGTTCGTTGGAATTCGGTCCCGATCGGGTCGTTAAATTCCTCGCAGGCAATGGACATTCCTCCGGCAAAAGGCTGGCCGGCTCGAAGCGTTCGGGCAATCAACTCCAGAGCGTCGGGAAGCTGCTTTTCAAAGGCCTGCATCCGTGCCTTTTTCTTTTGGCGCACCCAGGCAAAGGGAGCATATCCCAAAACGAGAGCTATCGAAACCGGAACGATCTCCCCGCCCTTCGTAAGCGCATGGCCGGCAAAGTATCCGAACACGGCAAGAAGCGGAGTCAGAAGAAGGAAAAAACCGATGCTGTATTCGAGATTGGCCTGGAGAATCAGGTCGTCGAGCTTTCTTATTCCCGGCATGGCGCCGAGCAGGCTGTTTAGCCATGCCATATCGCTATAGCGCCTCCTGCGAAGAATATCGACGTCATCGCTTTCATAGGCTATGGAGGGAAGTCTTTTGAGGCGCTTTCGAACGGTTTTTAGCTCGGGCCTGGTTATGTTTATGTAAGCATGGCGAAACGTCTCCATAAGAAAAAGGCAAATGACAAATATCGACACGATCACGATAAAGTTCATAGGTGTTCCTTCCGGCAAGACTATATGTCGAACTGTCTGCCCGGGTCGAACATACCGGCCTGGACCGCAATACCCATGGACTGGAATTTATCGATGAATTTGGGCCTGATCCCTGTCGCCCGAAACTTTCCCTTCACTCTCCTGTCGGTGTCGATCCCGGTCTGATCGAAGACAAATATTTCCTGCAGCGAGGTCACGTTACCCTCCATGCCGGTAATTTCCTGGATGCTCGTAAGCTTTCTTGTCCCGTCGGATAGCCGCGCGGTCTGCACCACCACCTGGAGGGCCGAACTGATGTATTTGCGCAAAAACTCGCTCGCTATCTCCACCCCGGTCATGGCGATCATCGTTTCCAGCCGCATGAGAGCGTCCCGGGGCGAGTTGGCGTGAATGGTGGTCAAAGACCCGTCGTGGCCCGTATTCATCGCCTGGAGCATATCGAAGGCTTCCTGGCCCCTCACTTCCCCGACAACTATCCTGTCCGGGCGCATACGCAGGGAATTTCTGACAAGATCTCTTTGGTTTATCTCGCCTTTTCCCTCGATGTTGGGCGGCCGGGTCTCCAACCGCACCACGTGCTCCTGTTTCAACTGCAGCTCGGCTGCGTCCTCTATCGTGATAATGCGCTCGTCTTCGGGGATAAAACTCGATAGAACGTTTAAAAGGGTCGTTTTGCCGCTGCCTGTCCCGCCCGAGATCAAAATATTCAGCCTCGCCCGGACAATGCCTTTTAGAATTTCAGCGATCTCCGGGGTTACGGTCTTTAAGGCTATTAAGTCTTTCATCTCCAGCACATCTTTTCCAAACCGGCGGATAGATAGAGCGGGCCCATCGAGGGCAAGAGGTGGGATAATCGCGTTCACTCTGGAGCCGTCCGGCAGTCTCGCGTCAACCATCGGAGAGGCCTCATCGACCCTGCGCCCCACCGCCGAGACGATTTTATCGATGATCTTTCTAAGGTGCTGGTCATCTTTAAACCGGGTCTCGGTCGCCTCGAGCTTTCCGTAGCGCTCGATATATACCTGCCGGTAATTGTTGACCAAAATATCGGAAATCGTAGGGTCTTTTAGAAACAGTTCGAGGGGCCCCAGGCCGAAGACCTCGTCTTGGATTTCCGTAAAAAGCAACTCCCTCTCGCTTTGGTTTAGGGGAACGCGATCCTTTTGCTCATCTAACATCTGTTCGACAAGCCGCCGGATCTGAGGTTTTAGAGCATCCTGGTCGAGGGTGTCTAGAAGCGACAGGTCGATTAGATCGAGCAGCCGGTCGTGAATCCTGGTCTTTAGTTCGTAATACTCGTTGGGGACCCTGGAGCGAATCCGCGCTCGTCTTGGCAAAGGGCGTTGGGAAGGAACCTGGGGCTCCGTCAGGCCCACCTGATTGTCCGGGGTATTTCCAGGACTTCTGGGCGATCGATTGAACAGGTTCACCGTTTCCTCCAATGATTCATGGCGATCGAATTCATTACCGCCTCTTTCGATAAGCTGCATTTGTAGCACACGTCCGCCCACCTACCTCTAAACGGAGACGCGCAGGAAGGGGCTTGGCTCAATGGCCCCCCTTTTTTTCAAAGCTGACAATTACCCACACATGCGCCCACTTACCCCTTAGCGGAGATTCCCAAGAAAGGGGCTTGGCCCGATCGCCCCCCTTTTTTGCGGGGTTGGGGGGATTTGGACTCGGGATAAAACTCCCCCCCTAATCCCATGCTCTTTTAAGAGCCATCCGAAAAACCCCTGTGTCCGGATGTATTTCCCCGCTCACGATCTTTTGAAAATCCGGTTTAGAAAGGAACCCTTTTTTTCTTCGATTTTTTCCCCGGACAAATCCTGCGCAATCTGGCGAATAGCGCGCGCAACGGGTGAATTCATGCTCACCTCGTAGAGACTTTTCCCCTGGTTTATGGCCGACATAGTCGTTACAAAGTCGTTTGGGACCCTCCAGGATACTTTCATCCGGACGCTTTCCTCGGCATCCTTTATTGAAATGTGCGAGTCTTTTAAGTCCCGGTTTACGACGAGCTTAACGGAGTCATCCGATGTCAACCCCAAATCGTGTAGAAGGCGCGAGATCCTGTTTAAGTTTGTAAGACACGGCACGCTCAATATGGAGGTGACCAGCACGGTGTCGGAAAGCTCGATCACCCTTATCGCGATATCGTCTGTGGCAAGCCCCGAATCTATCACCGTGTAGTCGAAAATAGACTTCATGAGACCCAGAAGGTTTTCAGCGATATCGGGCGAAAGATAATGGTTTCCGTTCAGCTCGCTGGGGGCGGGAAGCACATAGATCCCGGAGGAATGGCGGTGAAGAACGCTCATAAGGAACATGGCGTCAAGGCGCGTAATGTTGCGCGCGACCTCTCCCCAGTGGAAAGAGGGCCTTATGTCTAGAAAAAGCGGGACCTCGCCGAAAAGAAGGTTCATATCGACAAGGGCTACCGAGCGTCTCTTGTTGAGCTGGGCGAGCTCCACGGCAAGGTTTACGGCTATGGTGGTGTTTCCGCCGCCTCCCTTGCTGGGCGCGACATTAATGATTTTGCCGATCCTCTCGACTCTTTTACTCTCCTTTTCCAAGTCGCGCCGCTGCCTGAAGTTATCGAGGGCCTGCCGCACTTCCTGTTCGTTTATCGGCTGCGGGAAAAACTCCTTTATCCCCTCCCTCAAAGCCCGCAGCAGTATCGTTGGGTCCTGCTGCCCGGAGGTAAGAAATATTTCCCTGACCGTTCCAAGACTGGTAAAGGACTGCACGATCTGGAATTCGTGCTCGACGTCTTGCCCCAGTTCCAAAATGAGAAGATCGAAGGGGTCGGTATCCTCCGCCCCCCGAAGGCGAAACCCCTCAGTTGAGTTAATGATCTGCCCGAGCGTTTCGCGAAGCGTGCTCGATTTGGTCTCAAGCCGTACATATATGATGTTTTTAGCCATTGCGATTTCTCATTTCCGAAAAATTACTCCCCCTTAACCTGTCAAGGATTTTCGGCCCCGACTATTTTACCAGGCGCAGTTGGATATCCTGGGCGATTGTGCTGAAAATGGACTGCAGTTTGCTCGAATCGGGGGCAATGAAAAGATAGTCGCTGCCGCTCGCCAACTCCCCCAGGAACGTGGTATCGATTTCGTTTCCGAGCCCAATCGCGTAGACCTGCACGGATCTGCTCTTTAACGCGGTAGCTATATCGAGCGTCATTTGATGCGCCGTCCGGCAGATATAGCCGCTTTGACCAGCGAACAGGGAGCCTTGGGCTTTGCAGTAGGCCGGATAAGATTCCCGGCCGAGACCGGGTAGAGGGTAAGAGGCAAAGGCGCCCCACCTGGTATTTGCGTAGCCCGTCTTGTTGCGTCCCGCTACGCAAACGGTCTTGGAAACGGGTAGTCCATCCCCGGTGGGAGGTGAAGTTACCTCGGTGCATGACGGGTTGGAGCTGTTGTCCTGCGCGCTGCTATAAGAGAGAAGTCCGCACGGTGTATCGAAATCGCTGTCGCAATTGCCGGAGCTGAGGCAAACCTCGGTGCTGGGAGCGCCGTTCGTCGTAAATGTGCTTGTAAACGCGGTCGGGTGCCCATCGGTAAAAAATATTATGAACTGCGGGATGCGGTCGGCCGAATCCGTCTCGCTTTGGTCGGGGAGTTGCTGCCCTGCCTGGTCGAGAGCATCCTCCGAATTGGTGGCGCCTCTTGCGGTCATCGAGTATGTCGCGTTTAGAATCGGCGTGTAGTAGTTGGGCGCCAGCGGGCAAACCACCTTGGGGGCCGTGGCGAAAGTCACAAGCCCCATCTGGTTTTGGGCTTGCATATCCGTGTTCTCAAAATATCCGATGAATGTCCGGGCGGCCTTCGTTAAGTCGCTTATCGGGGTCCCGGCCATCGACCCCGAATTGTCCAGGACCAGCATGATCTGGAAGTGATTTACAGAAGCCGTCCCCTGTGATTTCACCGCTACATTGTTAATGCCCAGGACGCCGGCCAAAAGGGCGCTGGCATTGGTTTGCCCGGTCACGCTCACCTCATTGCCGGACGGCCGGGCCACCGTGAAAGACACCGCCCCGGTCCCGCTCGTAGGCGTTCCCAGGTATCCGGACTGAAAGTTTTGCGCTCCGATGTCTTGCACAATAGAGTTGAGCTTCGGGCTGGAAAGGTTGGCGACGCCTGCAAGGGACGCCGCGTCAACTGCCTTGGAAAGCTCCGCCTGGGTAAGATACCACTGGCCCGCCTCGATCCCCAGCGCGGTAAAACCTATTAAAACGACCAGGGTCAGCGCGAAAATGACAAGAATCGAGCCTTTCTGCCCACCGATTGCGTTATGCATGGCTATCCCCCCACCGGGCTTATCGCCGTGCAAAACACCGCCCGGCTGCCGATCAAAATCCCCGCGCCGTTGTTTAAGATGCCCGGGATGAATGCGGGAAGCGGTGTCACCGGCGAATACTGGTAGAACACTTCGACAACCGTTACGCCTTGGATGTCGGCGGCGGTATTGCTTGCCGTGTTGAAAACCAGGTGATCATACATGGCGGGCGTTAGCCCAAGATTTGTCGCCTGCGCGGTTATGCCGCTCGATACGGCAAGATTGCCCTCGCAAAATTGAGGGTTTGACGTGCTGATCGTAGGCGAAGGGCTTGCCTCGGATGTTCCCGCCACTATGTTCGTAATGCAGATCTTTCCCGCTCCCTTTAGGTCGAGAGGTGTGGCCGATGTCTGCAGCATGGTGATCAGATCGCTTTGAGGTGTAGGGATTCCCAAAGGCCTGGAAGCAATATCTCCGCCCTCCCGCGAGACGTTGGTGACGATCAGCCGCGCCTGGATGAGCAGCCCGAAATCGATGATCGCCAAGGCAAACACGAGAAGGATCGGCAAAATAAGGGCAAATTCGAGAAGGGCTGTTCCCTTGCTGTTCCTGATCGGCATAGGCCTTTCCCTCTGTTAACGTGTCCGCCCGGTCAGAATAGTTCATTCCGGTAAGTTGCTTCCGATTGAATCAAAAGGTTGCCTTTCGGAAAGAAATACGCCATGAAAGGTGTAAAAAACGTGTACGTGTATTGCGTGATCACCCGCATGGTATCCCCCGGACCGCCCGAGTCCAGCTCGCTTTGCCAGCCCGTGGGGTTGGTATAGGGGGGCGTGATCGGAAAAATGCTTATCGAAAGTTTAGACGGATCGACGGCCACGCCGGCATATTTTTTAATCGTATCGACTATCGATTGCGCCGTTGTTTCCGGATTTCCCTTGGCATCGTTTAACGTGCCGCCCACCAGCCCCAGCCTCTCCCCTTCGCGAGTCGCCCACTGCAGTGTGTGCTCTACGAAAAAATAACAGCCAAAATCGCAAATCGCACAAATTAGAAGCGCAAACAGGGGAAGCACTAGGGCAAATTCCACCATGGCCGCCCCCCGGGAACCTTTCGACCGATTCCTATATCCACCGACCGCATCTCTCATAAAAGTCTTCGCCCCTATTTGCCGCGGGCGCCCTCTAAGGCGCCATTCCCCCGGGGTTGGGCGTTATCGCAAACGACGTAAGGCCGCCCCCCGAAGACGCAGCCTTGGGCTTAAAGCTCTCGACGTACCCCTTCATTATCGTTACGGCCGCCCGGCCGTCCAGTCCCCCAACCGGGGTAAGACTCTCCCCCGCATCGGGATTGGCAATCTGTCCGTCCCTGGCCATCGCGTATGCCTGGCCGAAGTCTTCCCTCGGGCATGGACAACAGCCAAACCAGTCGGAATAGCAACCCGCAAACGCCGAAGGGCTAAAGGCGACAAGTGTTAGCATGACCATCATTGCCGTTATTGCCGTTTTGCCTTTCATTATAGGTTCTCCCGCCTTTTTTAAAACGACTCGACCCGATTCACGCCGCCGCCGGTTGCCCTCACCATAGGTATCGGAGGATAAGCCTTCAACCGTGACTATTTTTGACCGCCGACCGGCAATTGCTCGCCCCTTTCGTTTACCTGGGCAAGGCATGTCCGAATTGTCCGTCCAGCCCCTGGTCCCCCGGTTGGCAAATGGGAGGAGGGGTGGCGCTCTGGCAGCCCTGCAAAAGCCCCTTCAGGAAAAAATCCGTATCGCTTGGCTCCGTGTAATGATCCGTTGGAAGAGGCTGGTTTTGCATATTGAGCGGCTTTACCAGGTGCGGCGTAACAATTACTATCAGCTCCGTCTGGTTTCTTTGGAATTTGCTGCTCCTGAAAAGGGGCCCCAATACCGGCAGATTTCCCAGTCCGGGAAATTTGGCGATGGTTTCCGTGATGTTATCCTGCAAAAGCCCGGCGATGGCAAAGCTTTGACCGTCGCCAAGCTCCAGCACAGTTTCGACCCCCCGCTCGGTCAATGCCGGGACGGTGGTGCCCTGGATGGTAATCGCATTGTTAAAATCGAGCTCGGATACGTCCGGGGCGACCTTCATGCTGATCCTGCCGCCGTCTAGAACGGTCGGCGTAAATTTTAGCTGCACACCGTAAGGCTTGTACTCGATGCCCACGGTGCCCAGTCCCTGGGGGACAGGGACGGGAAACTGGCCGCCTGCAAGAAACTTAGCGGTTTGCCCGCTCATCGCCACAAGAGTTGGTTCGGCCAGGATCTTCACCAGGCCGTCTTCTTTTAACGCATCGATGAACTGGGTCCAGGACACGGCGCCCCCGGCGATATGAAAAAGGGAATTGGCCGTTGTGGCAACGGTTGCGCTTAGCGGGGAGGACGATCCGCCGGTTAGGCCGGCCAAACCTCCGAGCACGCTCGTCCCGATGCTGCCACCCGTTTGTGTCACAAAATCGAGCGACAACCGCTTCGTTAAACTCCGGTCCATTTCGGCCACGCGGACTTCCAGCATCACCTGCTGGATCCCCGAGACCCGGGCCGCGTTTATAACCGGCTTGCCTTCGCAGTACTGCTTGGCAAGCTCGCAGATCTGCGACATTACGGGGGCGCTCGAAACGGTCCCCGCCAGGGTCACCGAATCGTTTCCCGCAGTCACTATAAGGCCTCTTTCGCCCGGAAACACCTGGCGGATCTTTTCCCGTACCCGCGACATGTCGGGCGAGACCTCCACATTGTAGATAGCGACGATTTTATCTTGCGCCTGCCACAAGGTAATGTTTGTAACCCCCGGGGTCTTTCCCGCCGTGACATAGACCTGGTTTGGCGAAATGGCCGCAACCGTTGCCACGCTCTCGTTTGCCGAGGATACGCGTATGATGGGGACCGCGCTCTTTATGACGACCGATTTCCCGGCGACAAGGTCGATCTTTCCCCCCCTGCCCGAGATTACCCCGACTCCGGCCGCCCGGCATCCGGTGTAAAGGACCAGGACCAGGGCCAAACCCACAAGGATCTCCCTGCGTTTGGCCGTTGGCAAACCCAAACGGTTGCACATTTGCTCCCTCCTCCTGCCTGCCTCTCCCCTCGGTAAAAAAGCGCGCCGTTCCCAAGCCCCCTTTGAAACGGCGCCACCCGGCGAAATACTCTCATCCCGCGTTCGAACCGCTCGGATCTTTTACGGTTTAAAACTGCACGTGGTCTACTTTGGTTCCATTTATGACTTCCATCTTGAACGTCCTGGCCGGCGTTTCCATCGTTTTTGGCGGCGCCATCCCGGCCGCGGGCTCGGTCACCTTTTCGAGCTTTGGCCGGCAGGAGTCGAGAAGGTCTGCAACCGTTGCCCCCATCGTGAGAACCGTGCTTTTGTCCAGCACATTTCGCAGCGCAAAATGGAGCCTTCCCTGGGTCGCGGCGAGCGCCAGCTCTTCGCCCTGCAGCGGCGATACCTCCACGGTAAACACATCCACGGGCGCCGGCTTCTCCCCGCCCCCCTGGCTCTTGAGAACTGAACCCGTCGCCAGGACCTCGATATCTTCGAGCACAGTCTTGGTGTAGTGGAGTTTTTCGTTTTGCGGGTCTTGAAGGGTCACCAGGATATCCACATGGCTTCCGGGTTGAATTAAACCCGCAAGCCCGATTACCTTGTCTCCGGCAACGGCTATCGCTCGCATGCCCTCGGACACTATGGCGCTAACGCCTCCGGTGGTCACATCCTGTGGCGCGAGCATGGACTCGATAATGGGCTCGTTTTTCTTTACCGCCGTTATCAGCACGCGTCCCGCGAGTTTCTCGGGGTTGGCAAATGCCCCCTCGGGGGTGTCTGCCTGCGCAATGGGCGAGCTTTTTAGCATCTGCCGGGTGATCTTTGTCCCCCAGGCAAGATCGCTATTCGCCAAAACCACCCCGGTGTGCTGGACTGTTTTGGACACAACCGGCGCAGGACCTTTTTGTTTGCTCCATTTGTAAATCATGGTGGCTGCGGCGAAGGCAACGATTACCGCCATCGTAAACGGAAGGAGTGCTCTTATTTTCCCCACTGGCTCACCTCTTTTCACACGAACGCGAAACCCCGGGTTTCCGTTGAAATCCCCCTCCCCACGTCCTTGGCCGTGAGAGGTCTCGTCCCTCTACAAAAGGTGGAAAGAAATTCCGCCTCTATATATTTCAAAAAAGATGTAGGCAAGGGCGCCGATAGATATTGCCACGCCGTAGCTCAATTTTAAGCCCCCCTGGCCAGGCGCGGGACGTGAGAAACCGAGCTCTTTTGCCAAAACCAAAGTTTTGAGGGCGCCGCAAACCCGAAAGACAACCTCTTTTGTGCGCTCCGGCCGCAACAGCAGGATTCCCGCGGCCATGACTCCCCCGACAATCCCTGTACTAAAAAAGGCGCACAGAAGACTACCCGGCCCAAGCGCTGCCCCCACCGCGGCCATGAGCTTTACGTCGCCTGCACCCGTTCCTCCCATCGCATAGAACGGCATCAGCAGGGCTAACCCCAGTCCCAGCCCTTCGGCGCTATAGAGCAGACCATGATATCCATCTATCGTAGAGTATGCGAGTAAAGCAAGAACTATTACAGGGTAAGTGATCCAGTTGGGGATTTTCTGTGAGCGAATATCCGTTATGAAGGAGGCGATCAATGCCAAAACCAATGCTGCCAGCACAAACGGCTCGACAACGATCATGTACGCATTTCCCTTGCAGCTTACCAGTTTCTAAAAAACTCGGCCCGTCCTCGGGATTGGCGCCCCTTTGACAATCACCGCCCCTACTGCCGGCGGGGAAGTAATTTTCGAACCGCAAAGGGTGTCGCCTTTCGAAAGATCAAAATAGCAAGTCGCTTTCGAAATGTCACATAGGGGGGAGCGCTCAAGCCATCGATTGCGCTCCCCCTATGTGAAAAAAGGTCGCCGAACCCCTCCGGCCTATGGCACTGTAATGCCGGATAAATAATTGCCTACGTTGGTGAACAGATTGCTTATGCCTGTGCCAAGAGAAGTAACGGCGGTTACGACAGCCAGGGCGACCAGGCCGACCAGCAGGGCGTATTCCACATAAACTGCGCCTTCTTCGTCTTTCAAAAATCTTTTGATGATTTCCATAGTACATCTCCTTTTTAGTTATCTATTCGGATTGAAACCGGCATTCCTTTACAAATAAAAAGCGATGTGCATCACTTTATTCATAACACAAATGGATTCAAGGGTGATTCGAGTAGGTATAAAATAGGTATCGACAGTACTCTGTACTTCTAAATCGTACTGTTATTTCAATTGTTTGACCGGCCGATGGCCGACCGGATTCACATTTTATTTCTCAGTGTATACGTAAAGTAATCTATATTCGAGAGAATAGAATTTCAATCGGAACCTGCGAAACCGGCCGGGTTGCCTTCCGGTTACCTGTGACAAGCGAAAACCCAGCCCTGTATGAACTCCGGTGGCACCCCCACCTCAATGTTGTTGGTTAAGCGACTGGAGCGACGATCGTGATCCCGGAGCAACTGCCTTGAATGTCAATCGAGTATTTGATCATGGCGTTGAGTATGGTTAATAGCTTTCGCAGGCAGGCCGTAATGGGAACCTTTGGTTTCTTTCCGGCTGTAAGGAGTCGTTAATAGAACGACGGACGGCCACCGCAGCACCCATGTCGCCGAAGGGGGCTTGGCTCAATCGCCCCTCTTTTTTTCAAAGGGGGGTTGGGGGGATTTCAAGTCTTTTCGTACAGCACGGATAAAACTCCGTCCAATGTAAGAGCCGTAGGATGGGTGGAGCAAAGAGCGACTCATCGGACTAATCATGAACGTAATTCGGTATGAGAAGGAATTGATCCCAAAGGGATCAAAGCCATTAGCCGGGCGGTTGAGGCCGTAAGGCCGATACCCCCGGAGAAGAAAGAGGCGACCCAAGGGGTCGACCATTGGCGTCCCCCCCCCCTTGGAAAGCCATACAAGCGCATGGGCTTTTCGTTTATCCTGCGCCCGGACCGCCCCCCCCTGCGGTGTTGAAGGCCGGCGCGGTGATACCTCTTCCCGCCGGAAAAATCGAGGCGCGGCCGCTAAAACCGGGCGGCCCAATCGGTGCGTGCGCGGCGCGGGAAACCGCCCCTTTTCAGGCCGGCCGCCCAAGGGAGGCCACCGGGGCGGCCCGGTAAACCAACCGCCACGGATTTGAATTTTCTTGACAGCAATAAAAAAAGGGTTATTTAAAAAATGCGTTAGCACTCTTTGTCATATGCTGCTAATTTGCTGCTGAAAATGGGCCTCTTCCCCTCGAATCGAAGAGGCAATTCATCCAATATCGTCCCGGGAGGCATGATAACGACATGACAGGCGCCGTCAGTGCTGCAAAGCATGAGTTCAAAGCGGAAATCAAGCAGTTGCTGGATATCCTGGTCCATTCACTCTACACCAATAAGGAGGTTTTCCTGCGGGAACTGGTTTCCAACGCCTCCGATGCGCTGGAAAAAGCAAGGTTCGAGTCGCTCCGGGGAAGTGAGGCGGCCGACGCCGATCTCCCGCTCGAAATCCGCATAACCTTTGACCGGGACAAAAAACTGCTCGTCGTCTCCGACACCGGAATAGGTATGTCGCGCGAGGAGTTGATGGAAAATATCGGAACGATCGCCAAATCGGGGTCGGCGGAGTTTTTGAAAAAGGCAGGAGAGGATAAAGGGGGGCTGGAAAGCCTTGTTGGGAAGTTTGGCGTAGGTTTTTATTCGGTATTTATGGCCGCCCGCGAGGTGGTTATCCGCACGCGGTCCATCCGGCCCGGGGAACCGGCCGTGGAGTGGAGATCGGACGGTCTTGGGACCTATGAAATAACAGATATCGATCAGGAAATAAAGCGCGGGACCCAAGTCGTGGTCCATCTTAAAGAGGACGCCGAGGAATTTGCCGATAATCACCGCGTGACGGCCATAATCAAGAAGCACTCCAATTTTATCTCCTATCCGATTTTCGTTGAAGACGAGCGAGTTAACACCATCCCCGCAATCTGGCGGGAGCCCAAGTCCTCGGTAAAAAAAGAGCAGTACGAGGAATTCTACAAATTCCTGACCTTTGATTCCGAAGCTCCGATGGCGACTCTCCACGTTTCGGTGGACGCCCCGGTACAGTTTAGCAGCCTGCTCTTCATTCCGAGGCAGGCGAGCGATCTGCCCGGCTTTGGAAAAGACCGCTACGGCTTGGACCTCTACGTGCGCCGGGTCCTAATCGAGCGGGGCAAAAAGGAGCTGATCCCCGAGTACCTGGGGTTTGCGTGCGGCGTGGTCGATTCGGAAGACCTCCCGCTAAACGTCGCTCGGGAGGCGCTGCAGGAAAACGCGCTTTTACACAAGATGTCTTCGGTTCTCACCCGGCAGCTCCTCTCGTACCTGCGCAAGATGGCAACAGAGGAAAAGGAGAGGTACCTCGATTTCTGGAACACCCACGGCCGGCTCTTTAAACTCGGCTATTCCGATTATGCCAACCAGGAAAAGTACGCGGAGCTTGTCCGTTTTAACTCCTCGCGCTTTGAGGATGCCAAGGGGCTTGTCTCCTTTGACGAATACATCGAGCGGGTCAGGCCGGAGCAAAAGGACATCTACTATGTCTTTGGCCCAAGCCGCGAAGCCGTGGCCCTAAATCCCCACATGGAAATCTTTCGGGCCAAGGGGATCGAGGTCCTCTTTCTTTTCGATCACCTGGACGAGTTTGCCATGGAATCGGTTCGAAAATACAAGGACTTCGAGTTTAAGTCCGTCGAACACGTTGACCCCGCGAGCCTTGAAAAGTTTGAAACCCTGGAGGCCCCTAAGGAGACCGAGCCCCTGGGCGAGGAAGATAAGGCCGTTTTTGCCGCTTTTCTGGCCAGGATAAAGGACATCCTGGGAGAGCGCGTAACCGAGGCGCGCGTTTCCGGCCGGTTGTCCGAGAGCCCCTGTTGCCTGGTAAATCCCAATGACGGCATGACCTCATCCATGCAAAAAATTCTTCAAATCGTCAGCAAAGACACGAGCATTCCCAAAAAGGTCTTCGAGGTAAACCAAAACCATGTGCTTATCCGCAACCTTTTTGCGATATACAAGGCAAATTCGGCAGATGATTTCATGGGTGCGGCGGTCGAGCAGCTCTTCGAATCTTCCCTGCTCCTTGAAGGCTACCTCAAGGACCCCCACGAGATGGTAAGCCGCATGCAAGACATTTTAAATAAGTCCAGCGGCTGGTACCGCGAGGTCACCAAGGGCTAAGATACGATGGGGTGCGCTTTGAGCGCTGTTTCGTAGCCGGCCGCCCGAGTAGAGGCAAAGGACAGAAGCGAGGGGGAGCTGTGCCCCCCGCACCCCCACGGGTTTCGGGGTCGCGGGCCTGTAGCCCGCGATCCGCTCGCAGCCTTCGGCGATTCGCATCCGGGTGAGTTCGCCTCATCTTTTGCCCACAAAGAAGTGAAGGCGCAAAACGATTGCCTGGCTTCCCGGCTCGCCGACCGCCACATCGAAGAGGGAGCCGTCCTCGATACCCGCGGGCAGCTCGATATTTACCCCCTTTTTCCTCAAAACGACTCCTCGGCCGCCGCAGGCAGAGCACAGAATGCGCCCGGCCACGCCCCTGCCGCCACAGATTAGACACTGCGCCGCGCAAGGATACCACAGGGGAAGCACTCCCCCGAGCCTGGCTTCCTCACGGGAGAGAACCACCTCAACATCCAGGACATTTTCGCCGGGAAACCGCCGGCATTGAGATCTCCGCTCCGGGAAATCGTTTGAAAGGAATTCGAAAAATCTTTTACCCCCGGCTCCCGGCTCGGCATGCGAACCCCGAAATGATGTTTGTGTAAAGCGAAGAGTCTTACCGGCTTGTAACGGCTCACCCGATCGCGCCTTTTTACGCGGGAGGCGAGGTCCGTTTTTCTCTTCGAGGAGCCTGTTGTACGCCGACCGGGATTGGGGGTCCAAGAGCACGGAGTATGCTTCCAGGATTTCTTGAAAGCCGCGTGTTTGCTCGGGTCCGGATATGTCCGGATGGTATTTTTTCGCAAGCTCCCGGAAAGCCGCTCGGATCCCCCAATCGTCTGCGGATCTTTTAACCCCCAAAGTGTCATAGTGGTTCTTTTTTCTCATGGAGCCTTGCCTCGGGGTAAGCTGCGGTCGGCGATACGAAGGTTTGCGACCGTCCACCCTCTCTTAAGGTCCCTGGTTTTCCGGATGTCTTTCTTCTCGCATGGTTGCGGGAGATAGTCGACCAGTCGCTCCATTAGTTTTTCGATGGCAATAAATGCTTCGAACAAGTTGGTTGAAAGGGGAGTGGCTGGGAAAACGAAAAGCGCCCGGCATGAAAGCGCCTCCCTCACTTTTAGCACTCATGGGTCACGAGTGCTAGAATAAGACCTTCCTCCCGCTTGTCAACACCTCTTACTGAATCAGCTGCCACCGGATTTGGCACTAATCGCCCCCCGGTTAAGCGGGGAGCCGCGACCGGGTCATGGCCCAGCAAATTTCAAAAGAGCCTTCTATCGAGCGACCTGTATTGAATGGCTTCCAGCAGGTGTTGAGAGCCGATATTTTCCGCCTCTTCCAGGTCGGCAAGGGTCCGGGAGACTTTAAGGATCCGGTGGTATGCGCGGGCAGATAGGCCGAGTTGGACCACCGCCTGGTCAAGGATCGACTGCCCGGCTGCGTCCAGCCGGCAGAATTTTTTCAGGTGCTTGGGCTTCATCCGGGAATTGGAGTAAATCCCTTCGCCCGGAAGCCGTTGCAATTGGATCTGTCTGGCTTTTGAGACCCGCTCGCGCACGGCGGAGGATTTTTCCGACGGCCCCTGCGAGCGCAACTGTTCGTATTTGACCGAAGGCACCTCTATATGGAGATCGATCCTGTCGAGTATCGGCCCCGAAATTTTGCCGCGGTATTTCATGACGGTATTGGGCGAGCAGGTGCATGGGCGGATCGGATCTCCCGAATAGCCGCACGGACAGGGGTTCATCGCGCCGATCAGCATAAAACTCGCCGGGTAGGTAAGCGCGATGGCCGCCCTGGCGATGGTTACTTGCCCGTCTTCGAGCGGCTGGCGCAAGAGGTCGAGTACGTTTCGCCGGAACTCGGGGAACTCGTCTAGAAAAAGGACTCCGTTGTGAGAAAGGCTTACTTCGCCGGGCCTGGGTATCTGGCCCCCGCCGACCAGCCCCGCATCGGATATGCTGTGGTGAGGCGCTCGGAACTGGCGTCTTACGATCAGCGGGCTGCGACTAAGCATTCCCGCGACGCTGTATACCTTCGAGGTCTCAAGGGCCTCCTCGAAGCTTAAAGCCGGAAGTATCCCGGAGATGCGCTGGGCGAGCATCGTCTTGCCCGATCCCGGAGGACCGATCAGGAGCACATTATGGTTTCCAGCCGCTGCGACCTCAAGACCCCTCTTTGCGTGCTCCTGGCCTTTTACGTCTTCGAAATCCAGTTCCTCATCGCTAAAGCTATTCTGCCACACGGAATCCAGATCGAACCCGAAGGCCGGAAGATCCATGCGGCCGTTTAGATATTCGACCACCTCGCAGAGATGGTTTGCCGGCCGCACGGAGACAGCGTTTAAAACGGCCGCCTCCCGCGCGTTTTCCCCGGGAAGGATCAGGTCGTCAAATCCCGAATCCCTCGCCCGGATGGCCATCGGGAGGCATCCGGCAACCGGCTTTACTCTTCCGTCGAGAGCAAGTTCCCCGCAAAAGATCATCTTTTCGGCCCTTTGCGCGCTAACGATCCCAATGGCCGAGAGGATGCCTACCGCAATCGGCAGATCAAACCCCGCCCCTTCTTTTCTTAAGGCCGCGGGAGCAAGGTTTACGGTGATCCGCTCGAACGGAAAAGGATACCCCGAGTTTTGGATCGCCGCCTTTACCCGGTCCTTGCTCTCCTTTACGATACTATCAGGTAGGCCTACAGTCGAAAAGCCGGGAAGCCCCGAGGCGATATCCACTTCTACTTCGACTAGTACGGCGTCTATGCCCAGAAGCGAGCATGTGTAGGTTTTGGCGATCATATGGCGCCACCCTGTTTTTGCTGTTATGTAAAGCTTTCGATCGATAGTATTTGCATAAAAGAAGAAAAATAGCAATTATGTCGGACCGGATCTGCAATGGGCCAGATTAGCCGTTACTTAGTGCAATGTGGCCGGCTGATGCAGCCTGGATTAACTCTACAGTAGTCGGACTCTTCGGATTTAGCCACTTGAACCAAGAGATGGGACATGCCCGGAGCCAGAAGACATTTCCTTACGGGATACGCCTGGCATATAACTCACCGATGCCATAAGAAGGAATTCCTACTCAAATTTGCCAAGGATCGCCGGGAATGGGTGCATTGGCTCTTTGAGGCTGGAAAACGCTATGGATTTTGCGTACTCAACTACGTCGCTACATCCAACCACGTTCATCTGCTTGTTCTCGATCGCGAGGATCGCGAAGCGATATCGAGGTCCATGCAGTTGATTGCCGGCCGAACCGCCCGGGAGTTCAATCAGAGAAAGAAGCGAAAAGGAGCGTTCTGGGAAGACCGCTATCATGCGACCGCAGTGGAAACGAGTCACCATCTTTTCAGTTGTCTTACCTACATTGATTTGAACATGGTGCGAGCGGGAGCTGTGACACACCCATGCGAGTGGAAATTCGGCGGATATGCTGAAATGATTAAAGACCGGGAACGCAGCTTGATAACTGATTTTGACGTGTTGATGGAGCTTTCGGGGGCTGAGTCTAACGAGGCCATGCTGAGGATGCGCAGCGGATGGATTGAGGATGCGCTGGACCGTGGCGTGCAAGACAGGCAAAGCAAGTGGACGGAGAGTGTCGCTGTGGGAGACAAAGATTTTGTGGAGGATGTAAAGGCGAAATTAGGATTGCGAGCCAGGGGGCGAAGGATTTCGGGAGGCAAAAACGATTTCACTCTTCGCGAGACACAGGAAGCTTTCGGTGGTGGTTTTGATAAATAGGCGGCGGTTATTGACTTTAACTGGGCGAAGCGCGCCCGGTTTTCGGAGGTTCTACATCGGTACAAGAATCATAAAATAGGGGCAAAATTGCAATGGCGGCTCAATGATTTCAGATACTTATGGATGCAGCCATCCTTGTTACCTCAATAATATTGAATGCTTGGCTTGGCCAGACCCAATGCCCAACGCCGAAGCCCGGCATGCCGTCCATTCGGTCGTCCCCGTCCGGGGTCTAGGGAGGACCGGCGAGTTCAAAGATCCCTCAGAAGACAAATGAATTGCGGACGGCTCATCTTTTCCGCAAACTTCGCGTCCGCTGTCACCAAAATGCTTTTGGTCTCCTCTGCAACGGCCAGATAAGAGGCATCGTAGAAAGTTACTCCATTTTCCGCCATCCAATGGAAGCACAAGCGAAGCATGTTTTCAGTCAGTGCGATGCTGGAGAACTTAAGATTAAAGAGCAGCTCCATCTTTTCGAGCGCCTGCTCGGGCAGACGCCTGCCCAGAAAATTTCCCACCTCGTAGACCCAGAGGTCTGGCGCCATCAACTCAACGCGTCCCCCTACCCAGTCATTCAAAAGGCCTAAGGCTTTGTTCCACTCGGCTTCCCGCTCCTCCCCAAGGACCCACTTGAGAATCACCGATGCGTCAACTACGTGCCGCCCCATTTAATGGCTGCTCCTGTCTCCGGTCAACTCCTCGACTATTTCACGCGTGGAGAACTTCCTTATCGCCGCCGACGACTCGATCAACTTCTGCACTGCAAGTTGCCTGCGGATATGCTCCAGTTCCTTCCGCAAAGCCTCGTTGACAACGTGACTTCTCTTACCGGGAGGAATCATTTCAGTCAGGTCCCTGCATATCGTTTCCTCGATGAGGAAATTCATCTTCCTGGAAGATCTTTCCATGACGTACTCCCTTCTGTTACTCCTCTTTGTTACATACAAATTATACTTATTATAATGGTTAAAATCAAGGCCTCTTGACAGGGCTCACCCAGTCGCCCCTGGCAGTCCGGAAACCGACCGGCATGTTGTTCATTCGTTCATTCCCGTTCGAGGTCTGACTCATGAACGTGCAAAATGAAAATGTATTGCGATCTTGCCTTAGTCAGACCCCCCAGCCCACAGCCCCAGCCCACCAATAACCCGGCAGGCGGTGCGGACTGCCGTCCGAGCTGCCGCCGGCGTAGCCAGTCGGGCAGGTCGGGGCTTGGCAACCCGTCTGCGGCGACACGCCGCTGAAGTTTCATAAGATTTGGGAACCTGCAGATGTAGGTTGGGTTGAGTGAAGCGAAACCCAACAAGTTAATTTTGAACGCAAATGGTATTATATATCGAGGGTTGATTAAGTCATACCCCCGTTAGACAGAGAAAAATTGACGATGGGATTACCAAGCGGTATTTTTAACCGGGGCAATCCTTTGAAACGTTTGAACCGTAACATTTTACATATACATACTAACTGGAGGAGGAATTAAATGGCCACCACTATCATTATGAAAAATCCCAAGACCGGAATCGTCAAAAAAGGTTTTTATGGTTTCAGTTGGACTACTTTCTTTTTTATTGGTATTCCCGCCCTTTTTCGAGGGGACATCCTTATCGGCCTGATCACCACCATCCTGGGAATACTGACAGGCGGAATCACAACCTTTATTTGGGCTTTCTTTTAGGCTCTGTTCGCATAGAGTGTTGATTCCTATCTAGTGCTTCGATATACTACTTCCATATCAGGAGGCAGTATGAACAGAGACGAATTTGAGAATCTTATCGCCCTCATAGACGACCTCTCTCAAGAACAGCGCGATCTTC
>JARLHO010000062.1 GCA_031292215.1 Syntrophobacteraceae bacterium
AACCACTTTCTTTTTTGCCCCCGGAAGTTCTTTTCTTCCAGCAAGCGGTAAGTCGCAGATACTATCACTTTCCCTTCGTCTGTCAACAAAAAAAAGCGAACCCACCTCGAAAAATTTTCCCTCGCCCCGACCTTCCAAAAACAACTACCTTTTCGCCGGGACTCTCACCTACCAGGGTAATTCCGAGGAAAGGACCACTTTTACGTGTTAGCCGATCTACCAGGAACTGTTTGCTACCCTTTTTACTTACCACCCGAAGGCAGGGACATATCTATCCCAATCGCCTCCCATCCGTCAACAGAAATTATGACTAAATTTCATGTATCCGATTTTACTCTTCATTTGGACCGGCTCGAAGCGCGCCCGAAAAAACCGCAGATACCTCGGGTTAGAAATCGGCCATGGACGTTTTGCCCGCTCCCGGTTCCCCCCACCCACTGTGGCTGAAAGCTAAAGCGCATTGCGCAACGAATGGATATATTCGCCCGCGCCCGCGCGTACTACACGGCTCAATCAGGGAGCGTGTGGAGCTTTCTTGTTATTCGCCCGCGCCCGCGCGTACTACACTCTAGTTGGCCCGTATTTACCGGGCTATCTGCCTATTCGCCCGCGCCCGCGCGTACTACACTATGGGTAGAGACGCCTTTCCGGGGCGTATCCCTTGGAAGCCGGTTTTCTGCTCGCGCGCTTGGCCGAAAGGCTTTCCCGGCGCCACGGCTCATATTGGACTCAATTGACTTTTGGGCGGAGTTGGTTCATTTTGACATGGTCTCTATATTATATGGATCTTTACCTTCCCGGATGGAGGAGTCGATGAAAATTGAACAGATTCCGGTTGGTTCCATGCAGGTCTTCTGCTATCTCGTCTACGACGAGGAAAAGAAGGAGGCAATCCTGATAGATCCTGCCGGAAATGAAAAGGAACTTGTCGAGCACCTGAGGCAAAAGGGGCTAAAACTTCGCTACATCGTTAATACTCACGGACATGCCGACCATACGTGCGGTAACAGCCCCATCCGCGAAGCGACCGGGGCAAGAGTTGTCATGCACGGAGAAGACGATTCTTTTTTCCTAAAGCCGGAGAGCCTGATGTTTGCCCGCAGCATGGGATTTGCGGACGCCGGTCCGACCGATGTGCGTGTTAAGGACGGAGACGAGCTCTCCTTTGGCGATCTCACAATGAAATTCATTCATACGCCCGGCCACACGCCCGGAGCCTGCTGCATATTGATAGACGGAAACCTCTTTACCGGAGACACCCTTTTTGTCGGGGCGGTGGGTCGCACCGACTTTCCGGGGGGCTCCTACGAACAACTGATCAGGTCCCTTCAGGAGCTCGTACGAACACTTCCCCCCGATACCGTCGTTTGGCCGGGCCACGACTACGGAGACAGGCCCCGGTCAACGTTGCAACACGAGGCCCGAACCAATCCGTACATAGTCGAGTTTATGGAATAAATAAGAGGCCAACACGTTTCGAGCAGGTAACCCTGCGGACCGCGCGCTCCGGGATAAACCGTTTCGGGGAAAGAGGGCAACCCGAGTTCCTGCAGTCATTTTCAAATGGAGGGGTCTATCGTGAAAGCCGGGAATTTAAAAAAAGGCGCGGAGATCGCGCCACCCAAAGGCAAGCTTGGAATCCTCATAGCCGGCTTAGGGGGGGCGGTCAGCACGACCTTTATCGCCGGGGTCGAACTTGTGCGGCGAGGTCTTGCCGAGCCGGTGGGCTCGCTCACCCAGCTCGGGACGATACGGCTTGGCAAGCGTTTTGAGCACCGGTCCCCGAAGATCAAGGACTTCGTCCCCCTGGCCGACTTGGACGACCTGGTCTTCGGAGGCTGGGACATATACGAGGCAAACTGTTTTGAGGCCGCCCTCTACGCGCGAGTTTTAAAGCGCGACCATCTCGACGCGGTAAAAGACTTCCTCTCGGGTATCGTCCCGATGAAGGCGGTTTTCGACCGAAGGTTCGTAAAAAACCTCGACGGCTCCCATATAAAAGAGGGACCGGGGTTAAGCGACAAACTCGAGCAGCTAAAAGCCGATATCTCGGATTTTAAAGCCCGTAGCGGCGTCGACCGATGCATAGTGATCTGGTGCGGGAGCACGGAGATACACCTTACAGCAGGTCCAATCCACCAGTCCATCGACTCCCTTCGCAAGGCCGTCCTTGCCAACGACCCGACCATTCCCCCGAGCATGCTCTACGCACTCGCCGCCCTGGAAAGCGGTACTCCGTTCATAAACGGAGCTCCCAACCTCACAATCGATATTCCGGCGATGATCGAGCTGGCCGATTCGACCCGGACGCCCCTATGCGGAAAAGATTTCAAAACCGGCCAGACCCTTATGAAGACAATCCTTGCACCGGGGCTCAAATCCCGCATGCTCGGCCTGGAAGGCTGGTATTCGACCAACATCCTTGGCAACCGCGACGGCCTGGTCCTAGACGATGCCGAATCGTTTAAGACAAAGGAGGAGAGCAAGCTCTCGGTACTCGCCTTCCTTTTACAGCCTCACCTGTACCCCACCCTCTACAAGAACTATTACCACAAAGTAACCATCAATTATTATCCTCCACGGGGTGACAACAAGGAGGGCTGGGACTGCATCGACATCTTCGGCTGGCTGGGATATCCCATGCAGATAAAGGTGGACTTCCTTTGCCGGGACAGCATACTGGCGGCACCACTCGTTCTCGACCTGGTCCTCTTTATGGACCTGGCAAAAAGAGCCGGGATGAGCGGCATCCAGGAATGGCTTTCTTTCTATTTCAAAAGCCCGATGGTAAAAGAGGGCCTCTACCCCGAGCACGACCTTTCCATCCAGTCGATGAAGTTAAAAAACACCCTGCGCTTCCTCATGGGCGAAGAACAGATAACCCACTTCGGCCTGGACTACTATATGAGTGAGGAAGCGGAAACAAATCAGGGAGAGGTTGGCTGAAAGAGGCCTTTGAGCCCGGGCCAGCCATCGCCGCGGCGTGTCGCCGCTGACGGGTTGCCAAGCCCCGAGCTGCCCGACTGGCTGCGCCCGCGGCAGCTCGGACGGCAGTGCGGCGTGTCGCCGCTGACGGGTTGCCAAGCCCCGAGCTGCCCGACTGGCTGCGCCCGCGGCAGCTCGGACGGCAGTGCGGCGTGTCGCCGCTGACGGGTTGCCAAGCCCCGAGCTGCCCGACTGGCTGCGCCTGCGGCAGCTCGGACGGCAGTTTACACCGCCTGCCGGGTGATGTATTCACAAAAAGTTTCATCTCGTTCAAACCGCGTCCGAGTTCGTGGCGGCTAGGATTGAACCCAACTTGGTATAAGTTCGCTCTCCGGGGCCCCCCCCGGCTTCAATCCAGACTCAGGATGAACCGTTTGCCCAGTGCCGCGGCGGCCCCCTCGAGTCTTTTGAGGCTCGGGGAATTCCTGGGGTCCTCCAACTGTTTGGCCGAAGGCCAGGAGGTGTCGAGCGCTCTGGCAAGTTCGGCAAGAGTTGTGTTGCCCGCTCTTGCCTTCCGGATCAGAAGGGCCGCCTGTATTTGGGCCGAAGGATATATACAGACGCCCCCCTCGTACTCCAGAGCTTCGGGGATTTCCATTCCCTCTTCGATGCGCCCCTCAAGCGTTAAATTTAACACCTCTTCAGCATTAAAGATCGCTTCGCTTTCGGTTTGGCCTTCCGTATGGGCTTCGGTGAGATCGGGAAACTGCACGAAAAAGCCGTGCTCATCCTTTTCGATTATGGCTTGGTGGAAAATCTTCATCGGAGCTTGCCCCCCGTTTCCTTCTCGATGCTTTTGACTGTTCCGGGATGAACGTCCTGCGTTCCGTGCACGGGGACCGTTGTTCTGAGCTCTCCTTTAGCCATCCGGTAGTGTCTTCCGGAAACTCGCACCACCTGTCAGCCTTCTCTTTGTAAAATCTTAAGGATCTGCTTCCCGTTCACACCCCTCCCTTTTCATTTAAAAATATATGAAAAAAAATATACTGCGAGTGCCCGGCACGAAAAAGCGCCCTTTTCCAGATAATGCAAACCCCCTCACCAGCGCTCGGATAAATACACCCGGGGACCGTCCATCCAGGTATTGTGTTCGCACGCCATCTCCACATATTTCGCCCGTGGAAGCGCCGCGGCCAAAAGGCGCGCATGATGGACGGCAATAACCTGGTCATATTGGGCCGCGTAGATGCGAACCGGCCCCGTATAGCCGCGAAGGGCCGCCACGTTATCCCAGCGGCCGTCGCGCATCAACCAGCCCACCGGGAGGTAGGGAAAGTGTTCTCTGGCCACCGAGAGCAAGTTGTCAAAAGGCACGATCAGGACAAGGCGCCCGGGTGGGTGCGGTTGCGAGCAGAGCCAGGAAGCCGGGCCGGTCCCAAGAGATTCCCCGACAACTCCTATGATTTTCCCCGGATAGCGGAGCTGCAATTCCCGCAAAGCCTCCAGGGCCGCCCGGTTGATCGATTTCATCGAAGTCCGGCCAGGCCTTGCGCCATAGCCGGGGTATTCCAACAGATACACTGCCGCGTCATCGGCCACGCAGCGTAGAAAATAGTCTCGCTCCGAAGCCTGTCCCCCGTTTCCGTGGCAAAAAAGCCACACGGCGGCGGGGTCGTTTACCGACCTGCAGTAGCCGGCCAATACGTCCCGCACACGCCACGGCTCGAGGGAAGTCTGTGGAGCATGGTGTGTGGGAAAATAAAGAAAGTAGCCAGAAATATTTATATATCCCGGCAGGATCAAGACGGCGACGGCGCCCGAAAGAGCGATTGCTAAAAGTGGTGACACGTATTGGGACACATTCGTCTCCCTTTTTGCGACCGAGGTTATCATACCGCCACCTCCTCCTGACGTTTCATAAAAGATGCGTCAAGAGGCGATGGGTTGCACTTCGTTTAACCCAGCCTTGTATCTCAAAAGAGCATGGGATTAAGAATAGGGAGGGAGTTTACTCCGTGCTGCACGAACAGAGTCGAAATCCCCCCACCCCCCCCTTTGAAAACTTTGAAAAAAAGGGGGGCGATTGAGCCAAGCCCCTTTACATCACCCGGAGACGGTGCGGACTGCCGTCCGACCTGCCGCCGGCGCAGCCAGTCGGGCAGGTCGAGGCTTGGCAACCTGTCTGCGGCGACACGCCGCCGGGCAGCTCGGGGCTTGGCAACCTGTCTGCGGCGACACGCCGCCATCTTTTTGACGCATCTTGAAGGCAACTACCTATCAGGCGCCAACGTAGACCCTGGCCACACGCCGGGAAACCCCGCACGTCAACTCGTAGGGGATAGCGCCTATCCTTTCGGCCGCATCGAGGGCCTGAATGGTCCCCTCGGCCGTTTCTCCCCACAAAAGAACTTCATCGCCCACTGCAACGGGGTCCCTTCCGACATCGACCATGACGCAGTCCATGGTGACGCTCCCAACGATCGGATATCGCCTGGCGCCGATCAGCACTTCGCCATTGTTGGTGAACCGGCGGCTGAGACCGTCGGCATATCCGACGGGAAGAACGGCTATTTTTGTCGCGCAAGGCGTTGTCCATCTCCTGGCGTAGCTAACCGAATGGCCGCCGGGCATCTCGCGCAGGTGCGCCACATAGGTTTTAAAAGACATCACCTGCTTTGTCGCAATGGAGCGGGAACTCTCCTTTGACGGGTAATGACCGTAGAGCAAAATCCCGGGCCTCACGGCATCGAAATAGCTCCGGGGAAGATCAAGAATTGCCCCGCTTGCGGCCATGTGCACCATCGGGGGTCTTTTACCCCGAGACAGAGCCGAGGAAATGACCTCGGAAAACCTTGCAAGCTGAAGGTTTGCAAAGGTTTTATCCCGTTCGTCGGCCGTTGCGAAATGGGTGTATAGCCCTTCCCAGACGCAGGCCGGCGTCTTAAGTAGACTCTCGAATAATTGCCCCGCCTCGCCCGGTAGCTGCCCGACCCTTCCCATTCCGGAGTCAAGCTTAATATGCACCCGGGCGGAGAAACCCGGCAGGCGGCTGCAGGCCTTTTCGATCCAGCCCAGATCTTCGGGGCCAAAAATCGTTATGCTGAGGCCGGCCTTTATCGCCTCCGCAATCTCGCCCGGGAATAGGCGCCCAAGGACGAGGATTTGTGTGGAAATCCCGGATTCCCTTAGCTCCATGGCTTCTTCGAACCGGGCGACCGCAAATATCGAACACCCTTCCCGAACAAGCCGCCCGGCCACAGCCGTTGCGCCGTGGCCGTAGGCATCGGCTTTTACCACGGGGATGACTGCGGCAGGGGCGACTTTTTCCCGGATACGTCTTAAGTTGTGGGCGAGGTTATCCAGGTTTATTTCCGCATAGGTCATGAACTTCATAAAATCTCCCCAAAACCCGCAAGTGGCGTGAAACGTACCGGGTCAGTTTTTGCCTTCGGCCGGGAGGTGGTCGCTCCCCGCCTCCTCCTGCCACGGATAGACCACTCGACTGTGAAAAGCGGCCGAAACCGCATCGATTAGCGCCCCCCGGACACGGGCCAGTTCTTCGGTTGTTATATCGCACTGGTCGAATTGACCGTCATCTATTCTTTTTTCCATAATGTGTCTAACCAGCGCTTCGACGGCCGCCCTGCCGTGGTCGGGTACAGTTCGGGAGGCGGCTTCCACGGCGTCGACAATCATAAGGATTGCGGCCTCTTTGCTTTGAGGTTTGGGTCCCGGGTATCGGAAGTCTTTGTCTTGCGCGCAAGTGTTCGGGCCGCGGTGTTTGGCTTTATCCCAGAAGCATTCCAGGACCAGAGTCCCATGATGCTGGGACACGAAGTCGAGGATATTTTGTGGCACTCGCGCCTTTTTCCCGATTAGCAGCCCCTTATTTACATGGTCGATGATGATCCGGGCGCTATGCTCGGCTTCGAGTTCATCATGAGGATTGGGCCCGCCCGCCTGGTTCTCGGTAAAGTAGCCGGGGTCGCTCATTTTCCCTATGTCATGGAAGTAGACTCCAGCCCTTAGCAGCGGCACATTGGCGCCTATGGCATCCGCGGCCACCTGGGCAAGGCCTGCCACGGACATCGTGTGCTGATATGTCCCCGGCGCCCTGTTTAGCAGTTCCTTTAAGATGGGGTGTTCGAGGTTTGTCCAGGCGTCGATTCGAAAAATCGAACTGACACCAAGGGCAAATTCGAACACAGGCAGGAGCCCCACGGCAAGAGGCGCTGCGATAAGCCCTCCGGCGGCGGCCCAACCGGCGTCACGGATAAACGAGAGGTTGGAGATGCCAACCAGTAATGCCCCGGGATCGAGCGTGGCGGGAATCGCCTGCCGCAGTCCCTGCCAGTACACACCGAAAGACATGGCCATAAGGGCGCACACGGCGCCGGTCGCAGCGGAAGGCACAAGAAGCTGGGACCTTTTCCCTATTTTCCCGGAAAAAAGCAGCGCGGTGACGGAGGCGATCAGAAAATAGATAAGGCTCTCAATATTTCGCCCGGAGATCAAGGCCGCAACCGTTGCGGCCATAAGCGTTGTGGATGCTGCCGGAAGAAAGCTCTGGCCGAGCAGAACCAGCACCAGGGGAACGAAGGCTATGGGAAGAAAATTGACCGGCCAGGAGGTAAGGAGCAGGAAGGCTTCAAAGATCAGCACCGATACAATCAGGACCGAGAAATGGATGGAGTGAGCCCGTCCGCTCCCGCTCGGCATACCGGTCATTTTCGAGAGCGCCTCGGAGTAGAGAAGCGTTAGGATGATTACTGCAAGGGCTACCCAGGAAACGCTTGCAAGGAAGTCCGTTTGCACGGCCTTGCGACTGGCGGCGATAAGGAGTTCGTCTTCCTCCGTAATGGTCTTGCGCGCAGGCGCCAGGACCTGCCCGGAATCGAAGTGGATGACACTCGACGGGTAGCGCTGAATGGTTTCTTCGATGCGCCGTTCATTTTCCTTTTGATCGTAGATCAGGTTCGGGGCAAGGGTGGCGGAGGCGAGCGCAACCACCGGGGCGAGAACTTTGCTGTCGACTTGCCAGAAAATTTTTTCCGCCTGGCGCCAAAGCCGTTCGCGAGCCTGTTTGACGGTCAGAAACCGGCCGCAGGGATAAGCCACTGTGCCCATGGGCTCCGGGTAGCGCACTTCCGCGGTTGCCTTGCCCTTTAAGTGGCCTGGTTCTTTTACAATTTTCATCTCAAGGATAGAGTTTTCGATGGCCAGCATGCCCTCCAGCAAATTTTTAAGCCCCGGGAATTGAGCGAGCAGATCAGCCTGATCGGGAGTGAGATCGACCCCGAAGTACTTGCGCACGTAAGAGGCGAGCACGGCGCCATCCATACGACCTCCCGAGCCGGAGACCGCTAAGGCGGCGATGAAATCGGCCATCTTTTTTCTGCCCGAATCGGCTTCCCCCGGAGAGTACATGTAGAGCGGCACATATTGAGACAGAGCCAGGTTGCGCTTGCCGCCAAAAGCCTTTGCCTGGTCGAAGGCAAAGGGTCGATCCGCCCGGAAAGTAATGGGAGCGCGCTCGCCCGGTTTCAAGTGGAAAAAGCCAAGATTGATATTTTGCGCGTAACAGGCAAACAGGCAGACGGCGATATAGACTGTTATCAGGATCGGTTTCATTACTTACCACCGGTGGAAGCATCCATACGCGGATTAATGGTCGCTTTAAGTTTTTCTATCACGTTAAGGTATTCTTCGGAACTGTCCAGATAAAAAGAAAGGGCCTTTTCGAACTTTTTGCCCACCATGCCGTTGGCCAAAAGTTGGCTCACCTCCGACTTTCGCCTCAGTACGGATTGCGACCGCACGAGAATCTCGCGCTCCTCGGGAGACATCCCTTCGAGAAGCAAGCGAAATTCATTTCGGGCCCTCGGCTGGTACACCCAGAAATAGAGAAGATCCAGGCCGTTTACGATAATTATCTTTTCGAGATCGCGGGCCTCGGCGCCAAGGCGCGAGATGAAATCCCCGGGGGACTCGAGCATCTTCAAGACATCGGCCTCCGGATACAGTAACTCCAGTTGCGCGTAAGCGTCAAAGAGCTGCTTGAGTTTCCCGGCATAGTCGTTTGCCCGGATTTCGATGTACTCGTTTCGGTCCGCCACCCCTTCGATCACCCCGGCCACGCAGTCCGAGGCGGCCTTGGATATTATCGCCGCCCATTTTTGAAGCATGAGCGAAACGTTGGCCACGCCGAGCGCTCCGATCACGCCGCCCGCGGCCAGGTTCATCAGATAGGCCAACGGGATCGAAAGGATGGTGCGCAAAAAAAGATTGCTCGTAGCCGTCCCCTTCGGGAGGCCCCGCAGCTTGTTATGGCCAAAGATGTAGAGCCCGTTGGCAAGGGCTATGAGAGTATAGAGCAGCACGGGTCTTGTCGAGGTGTTAACGCCAAGGGAGCGGTCGAGAATTACCGATTTGACCAGATAGTCGAGAAGAGGCACGGACAGGCCGGTATAGAAAAGGGAATCGCTTATCCTCTCCCAACTGATGTAGCTGTCCCACTTGATTAAAGACGACGGACGAAAGCCCCCTGCGCCAAATACCGACTGGATGATGTTTCTTACCCCGGTGATCGCAAACCAGATCGGGGCGCCCAACCATGCGAGCACCCACCAGTCCCTGGTGAGGTAGAAGCTCAAAAAAGCCGGGATAAAACCTGCGGTGATCTTTATTGCATTCTTAAAGATGTTGTTGCAGTAATTCCAGGAAAATATTCGCCGTCGAGGCGGCACGCAAGTCGTAAAAATATCGGTAAGGTCTCCGCCCTGCCCGTTTATGCCTCCAAGGGTCACCACGTTGCCCGTCGAAACGATCCGCGTGGAGAGCTCATTTACCTTCCAACCCTCTTCGCGCTTGAGTCCGATGAGGCGCAAGCCCGGGAAACGGGCAAGGAGTGGGAAGAGGAGGCGAAAAAGATTACCGGTACTTCGCTCCGGCATATAGGTGTTTTGGAAAAAAGCATCGATTCGAACGGGAATGATTTGCCGTTGAGGACCCGTTGAGCGCCGGACCTCCCTTTGCGCCCCGGGCGGAAGCGTCTGAAGAATCGCAAGCCCCATTCCGTGGAGCCGGTGCGAATAGCCCGTGGAATCGCTTCCGATTGTCGAACGAAGCGGTCCTTTCCGGTAGTAGGACTGAAGAGTCGGGATGTTTCGAAGGATCTCGTGGAACGAGGCGATTCTTTCGGGGCTCGCCCCGTCTGCCCCCTGCATCCGGCCGATCATGGCCACGATAAGTTTCTTTAAAGCTATGGTGTTCTGGTCGTTTATGGCCCTTTGGAGCTCGTTTATTTGGCGACAATTGCCCGCCTTGCCCGTTGCGAAGTCCTTTAGGTTAAAAATCTCAAGATCGCTAACCGCCCCCTTGCATCGATAGAGCAGCTCAAGCACATCCTCGGCTTTAAGATTTGTAAGGTTTAGCGTTATTTTGCAGCCCGCCCGCAGCCCGTTTAGCCGATCGACCAGTTGCGGTGCGCTCAATTGGAGAAGACCGGGAATGTCACCGGTGTCCCCTGGTACGCGAGGGTCGGAAATCCCCGGGTTTTGCTCGGCTCGCAAAAACCGATCCACGATGGCCTCCGAGTCCAGCCCGTTCATCTCTTGAACCAGTGCGACGATCTTTTCCCGCTCCTCCCGGGAGGCGGCGCCAAATCCACTCCAAAGCCGGGCGGCCTTCTCGCGCATTGCCGGAAGCAGGTTCCGATGAATAAACTTGGCCAGATGAAGTACCGAGGGCTGCCCCTCTCCGACATAGGCAAGAAAGTCGGACAGGTTGAGGTCGTCAAGCTTTAGCCCGTACCTTTCGTTTATCCGGTGCAGGTGGTTTCGGTTAAATTCCTTCAAAAGTTCCAGGACATAGCGGCCCTGATGGGCCGAGACCAGCCTCCCCTCTTCCATGAAGGCCTTCGTCTGCCGGTCCCCCAGAAAGGACAGGAAATCCTTGGGATCCGATAAGCCGGCCGGAGAATATATGAGCTGGACATAGGCGCGGTAAAACTTCGCCGAAAACCCTATGCCGATCCGCACGGCCACACCCATAATTTCCGCGGCTTCCAAAAGCTCTTCGGCGGCCTGGGGCGGAACGTAATTATAATAAACCACGGATATGCGGCGGATGCCCTTGATCCAGGCGTCCATTATGAGATGGGAGGGTGATTTTCGCCCCTTGGTGCTCGAATCGTGGATATGATCGTCAAAGGAGACCTGGTTCCACTTTTCGGGCATCTCGAGCAGGTGGTAGCGGCGCAATAGCGACCGGATAGCTCTTGGCCTTCCGATGACCGCCGTTCGAAAATCGTGGGCCAGTTTCAATTGCACCAGCCTGCCGGCAGGCTTTCGCACCATCTCCTTCATGATTTCGAGCACCACCCGGGCGGAGTTTCTACGCATGTGCACCTCCCCGGTGCTCATTACCTCGTCTCTTAGGCATCGAAGCGCTGTGATGCGCTCCTCGGCCTTTCCCGCTTCCAGCGACCCCAAAAGCCTCAGGGCCGCATAGGCCATCCGCAAAGCGGGCGAGGCCGCAATCTCTTTTATTCCGTGGGGGTGGAGCCAGGGGTATAGGAGATCCTGTACATATTGGAGCGAGTCGGTCCGATCGAGCACCTCGTCTACCAGGCTCAAAAGATCGTAGTCGCGACGATCGAAAAGGATTGGCGGGATATCCCTTTTCATGACGCATTTCCCCGGCGCCCCTGCAACGCCAACCGCGATTGCAGGGTAAAAATATTTCACGTATAACGAAATTTGCGGCTTATCTTTTCAGCGGCTGAAAAAGGCTGCAGGGCTATTTTACCACCAAATATGATAATTTATAAACAGGTTAACGAAACGGGTTCGAGGAGTTGTCGTGATGCGCATCATCGAAAATGTCGGCGAGATGCAGCGGCAGGCTGACGCCTGGCGCGCTGAGGGAGAAAAGATTTCTTTCGTTCCCACCATGGGTTTTTTGCACGAGGGCCACCTGAGCCTTTTGCGCAGCGCTCGGACTCTGGGGTCAAAGAGCGTAGTCAGCATTTTCGTAAATCCCACCCAGTTCGGCCCCACCGAGGACTTCGCAAGCTATCCGCGAGACGTTGGAAAAGACCTTGAGCTATCAGGCAAGACCGGCACGGATGCAGCTTTTGTCCCGGCAGCGGCCGAGATGTATCCCGACGGGTTCCAGACATTTGTCGAAGTTACCCGGGTTACGAAAAATCTGTGCGGGGCGAGCCGTCCGATTTTTTTTCGCGGCGTCGCAACGGTTGTCAGCAAGTTGTTCCATGCCGTAAAGCCCCACGTCGCGGTCTTTGGACAAAAGGACTTCCAGCAGCTTGTGGCTATCCGGCGAATGGTAAAGGATTTGAATATGGACGTGGAAATCGTGGGCCACCCGATTGTGCGCGAAAAGGACGGTCTTGCCATGAGCAGCCGCAACACCTACCTCCTGGGCGAGGAGCGCTTGGTTGCCCTGCGGTTGCACCGCTCCCTGGAGGTTGCGCGCGAACTGGTCGGTTCAGGGGAAAAAAACGGGGGGGCGATTTTACAGGCGGTAAACGATTGCCTAACCGCCGGCGGGGGCGCTGCGGTCGATTACGCAAGACTTTGCGACACCGACACCATAGAGGAGGTGGAAGTGGTAGAGGGCCCTACCCTGCTTGCCCTGGCGGTCTGGGTGGGAAAGACGCGCCTTATTGATAACTGTGTCCTGGGGGGCTAGTTTTTCCGGCTCAAAAACCGCCGCCGCATATGAGCGGTGTGCGCGGGGCGGGCACTAAGCAGGGTATGCTTTATCGTGCCCGCCAAAAGTTTTCCGGACCGATACCGGGTTAAATCTTTCTCAGATATTCGATCTTGGTGGTTTTGGCTATTTCGCCAATCCATGTTCTCCAAACGGCGGCCTGTTTTTGCTGGAGGATCGAGTGCGCAATTTTGGCTTTTTGCTCCTCATCGGGTGCTCCAGCAGCCTTTTTGGCCTCAAACCGGCAGACCACGTAGCCCTTCCCCAGCACCAGCGGCCGTTGCGCAAACGGCTTGGATTCCCCGAGACTAAAGATGCTTTCGAGGTTCGCACCCCTTGGAGCGAGAGTCTTGTCCGGGTCCTGCCTGGAAAAGTACCCGGTCTCCACGACATTTATACCGGAGGCTTTGGCGGCTGCGGCAAGGCTCTTTTGCGCCCTGGCGCTCGCAAGGATCTCTTTTGCCTGCTTCATGGCCAGCTTTTTTGCCTCAGCCATGCGAAAATCACTCACGACCTTGGCTTTTACTTGTTCGAAAGGCGCGGGCTCGGGCTTTTTTATCGATTTCACCTGGGCCACCACATACCCGCCAGGAACATCGAGCATGTCGCTTACCTCGCCGTCTCCCAACGCAAAGAGCTTATCTACGACCGGCTTGGTGAAAATCCCCGACTGATTTTGAGAAAGCGTTATCCAGACCGGAGCCAGGGCTTTCATCTTCAGTTCCAGAGCGGCTTTGTCAATATCTTTCCGTGCATAGGCCAGATCGCGAAGATTTTGAGCCTGTTTGTAGGCAAGGTCGCGAGCCCCCTGGACTTTGAGGTCTTGTACGATACGATCCCGCACCTCGCTAAGCGGAGCGGCGCCGCCCTCTTTTACCTCTTCGACCTTGATTATGTCCAGCCCGGAAGGAGTCCGCACAATCCCGCTCATCTGCCCGGGCTTCAGGGCGAAAGCCGCCGAGGAGAAGGCTGGGTCCATCTTTTTGTAGGAAAAAAACCCCAACTCTCCGCCGTTTTTTGCCGTAGCCTGGTCCTGCGAATACTTTTTGGCAAGGGTTGAGAAATCCTGCCCACTCCTGGCCTCATCCACAATTTTTGCGGCCTGCGCATTTGCCTTTTTCAGTACATCGCTCGAAGCGCCGGGCTTTATCCTCAAAAGGATGCGCTGCGCGCGCACCTGCTTTTCCTGCGTAAACTCGGCCGCATTGTCGTTGTAGTAAAGTTTTATCTGGCTTTCGGAAGGGTTGATATCCTTTTCCAGCTCGTTTACGTTTAACGCTACGCAGGCTATCTGACGCGTCTCGGCTTGCATGTACTTATTCCGATTTTTTTTATAAAAGGCCCTAAGCGCCCCATCATCGACTGTAGTCCTGCCGATAAAAGAGGCTGGATCGAAGAGCACATAAGCCAGCTTTATCCGGTCGTTGTCAAAATTATAGGTGGACTGTATTTCATTTTCGCTAACAACCGCCTGGCCAGTTATGAAAGCCTGGACTTTGGACGTAGTGATGTCTTCGGCCACCCGTTTTTCAAAAATCTCAGTGGTCATCCGGTTTTGCCACAAAAGCGCCCGGTACCGAGTAAGATCGAATTTTCCGCCGACCTGAAAGGCGGCAATTTTGAGGATTGCGGCCCTAACATCCCCGGGTGTGGCTTCCAGTCCAAGCTCTGCGGCCCCGCGAACCACCAGGTAGTGGCGGATAAGCGCGTCCAGGGCCTGCTTTTTGATATCGAGGGCATCCATCAGCTTTTGAGGCACAGCTCCTCCGAACTGCTTTCGAACCGCTTCGACCATATTGTTATACGCCGTGGAGTATTCTTCCTGGCTAATGGAATGGTCGCCCACAATGGCAATATCGCCTGCATGACGGGTTTGATAGAGGTATCCGCCCCAACCGACAAAAACAATGATGAGCGCGATGAGAAGGACCTTTATTCCCCATGACCTCGAGTGTCTTCTGACAAAATCGAGCATTGTCTATTCAATCCTTTGCGTTTTCAGAAATTTTTAAGGCTTGCCCCGCAGGGATCAAAGGCTCGGTATGGCGCCGGGCCAGAGCAAAATAGAGGATCGCGCCCAAAACGGGCAGTGTCGCGACCAACGCAAACCAGAGCACCTTCCATCTTGTCCTGGAAAACCGCCGCCTGGGCAAATCCACTATGGCCCAGAGCGTAGGGAGCAGCGGAACCAGAAATATAACAAAAAGTATCAGCATATTAAAGGGATTAACGGTCATCTGCCACTCCCACGCTCCTCCTGTCTTGGGTTCGGCCCGAAACCATTTCGGCCGGAATTCTTTCGTTTAACGGGGATTTATAAACTTTCGCGGGCGACCCCGCAAGTCGGAAATGGGATAATGTGGCCCGTGCGCCATCGTCTATCGAAAAAAGAAGAGGTGGGCGCAAAGCGCTCCCATTTTTCCGGAGTGCTTTTTTATCCACACCTTAGCTCAAACACAGTCGGAGCATTCGGGGGGTGGCCTTTTTATTTCAATTTTCCCGAGTTTTTCCGGGATGAATTCTGCAAAATGGTTAAGACAGGCGTTAAGGGACCTTGGCCAATCAGAAATTCTGCCACCCCGCCCGATCAAATCGGCGTTTCGGCTTATTTCTTGCCTTTCCCACCCCCCCTGATTATAATGAAGAGGTTGAATCAAAGGCAGACATTGATACATTACCCTTCTACCCAGAGGTCTTACCGGACTCTTTCGCTGCCATCGGTAATTTGATCGTCTCTCCAATAATTTCGGAATCTTACAAATAAGGTTCATTCCAACATCGGGAAGGGATCCAACTTATGCAGGAAGAAGAACTACGGTTATCAAAGGGCTCCTGGGTATCGCATCCCCGGATGCCTGCCTGGGGCTACGGAAAGATTTTGGAGCTGATAGGGGGCAACAAAGGACGAGTATTCTTCCTTCTAGCAGGTGAGAAAAAGATGTCCTGGGAACACGCGGGACTGATTCCGGTCGAAAGTGACGATGCATCCCGGGCCGCGCTGAATGCGCAACTCTCCGAATTCAGGCTAACCCTTGCAACCGATATGCTCACAAATGTCGAAACCGGTAGCGGCGGCGTCTCATGCACTCTTTGCGATACGCCTGGTTCGCGATGCGAGCTGTGCAAAGGCCAATCGGAAAACCTCAGGAGCTACAGCCTGGGGAAAAGGGGGAAGCTCAGCTTTTGCGACAACTGCCGAGACAAGATAATGCTCGAGATCGGGGACAGGGCCGGTATGAGCGAAAGCATCGCCAAAATGGAGAGCAGGGGCAAAAAGGAGATGACCGCCAAAGTTGCAAAGAAGTTGGGCAAAAAGTACAAATAAATCCGGAATAGGCTCATTCCGGTTGGGTTTAGCGTCTTTGGCGCAATCGCTTATGCGGGAACTGGAGACCGACATGTCGGAAACACCAAGCGCCCCGGTTAAAGATTTGCTCTCGACTGGGTACTTTTACGAAGAGTTGAAAAATTACAGTAAATCCAGCGAGGCTAAGGAAATAGATCTGGTTTCCTTTAGCAGAAATTTCGCAGTCCCTTACCTGGCCAGAAAATCAGCCTCCTACACAGGGCCGGGGCAAGCCAATAGAGCGCTTATTCTCAACCTGGCGGTTACATCCCTTAGCAATGCCAATGATAGCGAGGTAACCGAAACCATTTTAGCGCTAAAAAAGGTGGCTGACTCCGAGGTGCAGGTAAACGAAAAAGAAATCTGTACGACCGATCAGCCCGCCAGAGCTCAATTCTGCCGCCAAAGATCGGAATCGGCACAATGGCTTAGAAAACTGCTTACGAGCATCACAAAGATGTTTAAGATCGCGCCAATCCTTGGAAAAGAGGATAAAACCGATGAAACGGACGATTCCATCGAGAATTCGATAAAGAGCTGTTGGGAACTGTCGATACCGCCGGTCATCTAAGCTTTTGGGCTTTTACGCAGGCGGCCCGGTCCAGATTTTGCGCTACTCCTCCCCCACGAGCAAAGTTTCTTTTCCACGAGTACCTTTCACACCGGGAGTCAGTAGATTTTGAAGGCAATATATAGCGATAATGGTTATTGCATCGATATATGATTGACACACGATATTGGGATGGGCCAATATTTATCAGGTTTTAACGATTATTTTCAGTAATGAATGATCAAGGCGATGTAATACGCATACCGGCGGGTTGAAATTATTTGCATATCTTATCCGATTTATTATCCTCATTTACATTTATTAAAGATGTTGCAATTAAATTTTATTATTTTGATAAGCATGCAATACTGCAAAAGTATATCGCAATTTATTTTGAAAAGCGGTTGCATTATTTTCATTTCATGTTATATTAAATCAGTTCAGTACTTAGAAAGTCCGAGCTCCGTTGTGCGGAACTCGTTTTTCACCAGGCATATTGTGGTGTAATTTCGGACATCGCGGGCGCGAAAGCAGTGCGGCAAACAATTCAAGAAGGAGCAACAAACGGTGGAAGGTCGAGTAAAATGGTTCAACGATCAAAAAGGCTTCGGTTTTATCGAGGCTGAGAGCGGAAATGATGTTTTCGTACACCACTCATCCATTGAAGGTGCAGGCTTTAAGTCCTTGGCCGAGGGAGACCGTGTCAGTTTCGAGGTAGAAAAGGGCGCCAAGGGACCGAGCGCGACCAAGGTGAGGAAAATTTAAGGTAATTGAGGCGCGTGGACCAACCGAGGCATGCACAATCGGTGCTTCTGATCGCTTGCAAGGGATTGTTCCACTGTCTGCTCGAGTCCGAGCTGCAAAGCCAGAAAGCGGTGATCTATGGCAAGAAAAGGTGGAGTGTTCGGCTCGTTCCGAAGCCCGGCAAGAAAGGTGGATGCTTATCCATTGAGCCGAAGTATCCCCGTCTATGATTGGACGCCCAAGCTCAGCGACAGAGTGGAAACACCCTGCGGGGTCGGAACCGTACTAAAGATCTCCGGGGAGATGTTTTTGGTCGATTTGGAAAATCAGGTCGCCAACGTTTGGGAGCGGCGGTCATCGATCAAGCGTGTAAGTTAGCTACAAGCTTTCTGCCGGGGCATACCCGCAGTTTGCTTGACGATTTATCAACGGCCGTCATGTTAGAGAGTTCTCCGGTGAGTGGCTCTGTTTCGCAACGATTCGGAAGTTTCGAAGTGGTCGGCAAATTTAAGAAAAGGATCTGGAATAGTGGAAGGTCGAGTTAAGTGGTTTAATGAGGGCAAAGGCTTTGGATTCATCGAAAGAGACAGCGGCGGCGATGTGTTCGTTCATTTCTCCGCGATTGAAGGCAGCGGCTTCAAGTCGCTCACCGAGGGCGATAAGGTGAGCTTCGTCGAGGAAAAGGGAACCAAAGGTCCGCAGGCGACTCAGGTTAAAAAAATTTAGTATCGGCAGTCAAATTTCGTTTATTTACGGTCCAACAAGAGCTGGAGTAAATCTTCGGCTCTTTTTTTTGGCAGGAGCCGCATCCGTACAATTTCTGTTTGGCAATCGACCCGCTCGACGCGGAAAAAGAGGAGAGTAAAATATGAAAATTCATGTGGGAAATCTCGCTTACAATGTAACCGAAGAGGATCTTAAGGGCATCTTTTCAACTTTTGGGGAAGTGGACTCGGTAAACGTAATAAAAGATAGAGCTTCGGGTCGGTCAAAGGGATTCGGATTTGTGGAAATGCTAAACAATTCCGAAGCGGACAAAGCGATGAAATCCCTCAATGGGAGTAAACTCAAGGACCAGTTTATAAAGCTTAGCCAGGCCAAACCGCCCGTCAAACGGTCGCAGCGAGAGCAAAGATACTAGACTGGTCGGATTTCTTGTAATTACAATGAGACAAATTATTGTGGAGGCAAGATGGCCCGAAAGTCAAAGGATACCTTTCAGAAACTGGAAAGACAAAAGGAAAAGCAGCAGAAACAAAGGGATAAGGAAGCTCGCCGCGTTGAGTCCAAAAAGGCAAAGGCAGAGCGAAAACAAGTGGATACCGTAGAAGACCTGGATATAGCCGGAATTATGCCGGGCCCCCAGCCACTTTCCGAGCATTGGGATTTTGCTCCGCGGCGAGACGGCAAGTAGGTTGCGCTCCCCTTTTATAATCGGAGCCATTTTGCGCGCAACCGAGTTGCGGGCGCCCGCACAAACGGCGCACTACAGGAGTTTATTTCAAACATTCATTGCCATTGCACGCTCTACCCCGTCGTCTGTGAGTTCCCTGCCAAGTGGCGAAGATTGTCATTTTACTTGAAAGGGGCAAAGACAAACGTTATTCCCCGGGCGGGCCCCTGGCATGCTTAGGGGGCGCCACAAATACTTGCTCATTGCAGGATAACGGCTTTTAAAAATTATTTGGAGTTCCGCGGCTGGTTTCACAAGTCCCCTTACCCGGGGTAAACAGCAAGGTTGCATGAAAACAGGTTCTTTTCGAAGAAAAGATTTCCCGGCTTGATCTAACTGATGGCGAAAAAATGATTGGAGCGCGCCTTTTTATAAAAGAACTTCCGCCTGCTGGAAAAAAGCCCTCGGCTCTGGCTTAAGCCCACGGTTTTGCGGTCAAAAGCAAGAAATATCAACTCCTGGATTTTATACCCCGAAGAACTATCGCCTAACCAAGAGATGGCACAAACGAACGTTTCCCTGGTCCCACTTGATCGAGAGCATCGATACTTGGAATTCTTCGATAGCGGTTTCGCATTCACTCTGCGCCACGGACCGCCGTTAAAGCCTTGGCCAAATCGGGAATAAGCGCCACCACTTGTCCTTTGCCTACAAGAGTGTGGTTTGGGCGCGCCAGCGCCAGGCCCCCTTGGCAATTCCGTCCCCCCCTGTGCATCCCCTGCTAGCCGCGCGCCTCTCAGAGGAAGTTGCGTTCAAGCCCAGCCGCCACGTCCTCGGACGCTCGGACGCGGTTTGAACGAGATGAAACAGAGAAAAAGGGGAGGCAAAAATGCCTCCCCTTCCCAAACGATTTAAATCAGCTCAAATCAGGCCGATTGGCGATTTTTGAGCAGGTCGTCAACCACTGCCGGTTCGGCCAGGGTTGAGGTATCCCCGAGGTTTTCAATCTCGTTTGCAGCAATTTTTCGTAAGATACGCCTCATAATTTTGCCCGACCTTGTCTTGGGAAGCCCCGGGGCCCACTGGATGTAATCGGGTGAAGCGATCGGGCCGATTTCTTTTCGCACCCACTGCACAAGGTCTTTGCGGAGCTGGTCTGATGGCTCCAGGCCGGCCTTGAGTGTCACAAACGCATAGATGCCCTGCCCTTTTAGGTCGTGCGGAGAACCAACGACCGCGGATTCGGCCACGGACGGATGCGACACCAGAGCGGACTCGATTTCGGCGGTCCCAAGGCGGTGGCCCGAAACGTTTATAACGTCGTCTACGCGACCCGTGATCCAGTAATAGCCGTCTTCGTCACGGCGTGCACCGTCTCCGGTAAAATAGAGGCCGGGGTAGTTCGAAAAGTAGGTCTGCTTAAACCGATCGTGGTCACCGTAAATGGTCCGGAGCATTCCGGGCCACGAGTCCTTCATGACCAGGTATCCTTCGCCCGCGCCTTCGACCTTCTCGCCTTCCGGGGTGATGATCTCGGGCTGGACCCCGAAAAAGGGTCGGGTAGCAGAGCCCGGTTTCGGGAAGGTAGCGCCCGGAAGCGGAGTGATCATTATGCCGCCGGTTTCCGTCTGCCACCACGTATCGACTATGGGACATCTCTTGTCACCCACCACATCGTAATACCAGAGCCATACTTCGGGGTTGATCGGCTCGCCCACGGTGCCCAGAACCCTGAGGCTCTTTCTGGACGTACACTTTACGGGCGCCTCGCCCTGGCGCATTATGGCGCGGATGGCCGTCGGGGCGGTATAGAAAATATTTACGTCGTGTTTATCGACGACGTTCCAGAACCTGGACCAGTCGGGGAAATTCGGAATGCCCTCATACATAAGGGTGGTTGCCCCGTTGGCAAGCGGGCCGTAGACGATGTAGCTGTGACCCGTTACCCAGCCGATATCGGCCGTGCACCAGTAGACCTCGCCCTCGCGGTAATCGAAAACATACTTGTGGCTCACCGAGGTATAGACCAGGTAGCCTCCGGTCGTATGCAAAACGCCCTTCGGTTTGCCCGTCGAACCGGAAGTATACAGGATGAACAGGGGGTCTTCAGCGTCCATGTGCTCGGGGGGGCAATCGGCCGAAGCCAGGCTCATCTGTTCGTCCCAGTCAAGATCCCGGCCGGGCACGAATGCAACGTTTCCGTTGGTATGCTTTACCATGATCACTTTTTTCACCGTGGGGCACTTTTCGATCGCCGCGTCGGTATTCTCCTTTAGCGGGACCTTCTTGCCGCCCCGAAGACCTTCATCGGCGGTAATGACAATTTCCCCCTGACAGTCCTCGATGCGCCCGGCCAGCGAATCGGGGGAAAATCCGGCGAACACGATCGAATGGATCGCGCCTATCCTTGTGCAGGCGAGCATCGCAACTGCCAATTGCGGAATCATCGGCAGATAAATGGTGATTCGATCCCCTTTTTTGACGCCCAAAGACTTCAGTACGTTTGCAAATTTGCACACGTCTCTGTGCAGTTCCGCATAGGTGATCTTTTTGCTAACCGAGGGATCGTCGCCTTCCCATATTATAGCGGTCTGATCCCCACGCTTGGCCAGGTGCCGATCCAAACAGTTATAGCTTACATTGAGTTTTCCGCCGGAAAACCACTTGATGTGGATGCCCTCGGTAAACCCCCCTTCCTTCACCTTATTCCAGGGTGTAAACCAGTCGATTCCCTTGGCCTGTTCACCCCAAAAGCCTTCCGGGTCGGTGACGGACCGTTTGTACATATCGAGATAGCCCTGATTGTCGCAGTGCGAACCTTTTGTCCAGGCTTCCTGGACAGGAATCATAGTGGACATGGAACCTCCTGAAATTGTTTTGATTTTGAAGGTAGTGGTTTTGTCCAGCTTCGGCGAAAAACGACAGACGGAGGATAGATATAACAGAAGACAGCAGGAACTGTTTCGCTAATTCAGCGGACCAGCTAATTTCTTTCGACCAAATTTAATAGCAGCCAATTGCATAATTGTCAATATTGCCTTTGGATCATTTAAAATATTTTTCCATATTTCTTGCATTAACGATCAGAGCAGCTTCTCCTGTTTTTTGACTGCTTCTTTCTTTAACCTGTTAATGGCCTTTTCCAAAACGGGTAGAACATTTTCCCGTATGTCGCCGGCAACGGCGATAAACATGACGTCGTCGCCCACAAAACGTCTTCCGGTGAAAAGGTAGGCCTCAAGGGCCGCTATGCCCGGCTCCGAGCGCATCTCCCGAAGGATTTTTTCCCATACCCGCCCATCCAAATCGATGTCGAGGTATTCCACCGGTTGTCCGGCACGCGAGGTCCCTCTGGCCACCCCGTTATGACAGGCGATCATTCCGACCTTCGAAAAGTCAACCTGCCCTTTGATTTTAGTTATCAGATCGCTTAATGTAGGCTCTTTCATCGGGACTCCGTTTAACTATGCCCTCACCAGAAAAGTTTCCCCGCGCCAGAAGGCGAATAAATTTGTACTTACGCATCCAGTATAGTCGGGCTGAAAGGGTTGTCAAACGCAAAGTCGCGCCAGATGAGCTCTAGAGCTGAAAGCAAATAGAGCCCCTCAGCGCCGGTAAGACAACCGCAGAGTAAAAAGTGGCACTTTTGCGCCCTCCGGATAGCTTCAAACTTTTTCATGGGCGCCAATGGGTGCGTATCTCGTTTTTTCCCTTTTGCATTAACTTCTCTTTGCGCATATCGCGGTCCGCGACCGGGGTTTGCGCCGGGACTCCGGGTGGACAAAGGGGGGGGAGGCTTAAGGCCAATGTTGTTGAGTTAAGAAGTCCCGAGCTTTTCCTGCCTGTTTGAACACCACTAATTTCTTTTCCTTCTTTTCCGGGGGTATCGGCCTTACGGCCTCAACCGCCCGGCTAATGGCTTTGATCCCTCCGGGATCGCGATCGTCGCTCCAGTCGCTTAACTCAACAACATTGAGGCTTAAGGCCGGCAGAGCCGAGGACCCATAACGGCCGGGAAAGACTTGCGCGATCCAAACTATGTCCCCGGACTTTTAGAACACGCTCGCTTAGCCCATGGTCAAAAAAATCGCCCCGCCGACTTCACCTCCGTTTTTCGGATTAACCGGCATCCTCCCTTTACGATCCCTGCCGGAGAGTTAAAATTCACGAAAGTATCATTGAAGGGAGCACAACTTATGAGAATATTGCTGTATGCCGGAAAGGGCGGTGTCGGAAAAACAAGCGTATCGGGGGCGACCGGCGTTCTTGCTTCACAACTGGGGCTAAATACCCTGGTCATGTCTCTTGATCCGGCTCACAGTCTAGCCGATGCTTTTGACCTCGACCGGACGCTCATGGATAAAAACCATGGCGCCCCCATCGTTATCAATAAAGGGCTTTCGATCCAGGAGGTCGACGTCCACGAGGAAATCTCCAAACATTGGGGTGAAGTTCACAAGTATCTTTCGGTCCTTCTCAGCTCATCGGGCATCGAGGAGGTGCTCGCCGAAGAGCTGGCGATCCTTCCGGGCATGGAGGAAGTGGCGGCGCTTCTCTACGTCAACCAGTACGCAAAAGAAGAGTCCTACGACCTCATCATACTCGATTGCGCCCCGACCGCTGAGTCCATTCGCTTCGTCAGCCTGCCCAAAACGCTCGAATGGTACATGAGAAAGATTTTCAGCGTGGAAAGAAAAATTATCCGCTACATAAGACCCGTGGCCAAACGGGTCTCCGATTTTCCCCTTCCGGAGGAAGAATACTTTGACTCCATAGAGAGGCTTTTCCACAAGCTACAGGGAGTCGATGAGCTGCTAACCGACCCCGAAATCACCTCGGTTCGCCTCGTCACAAACCTTGAGAAGATGGTCCTTCGCGAAACGCAAAGAGCGTTCATGTTCTTTTCTCTTCACCAGATGTCAATAGATGGTGTTATTATCAACCGGGTTTTCTCCGATGAGGCGAAGGGGGGCTTCATGGAGTCGTGGCAAAAGTCTCAGAAAGAATACATAGAGCTTGCCAACTCCTATTTTCACCCCGTCCCGCTACTCCGGGCGCCGTACTACAACACGGAGGTCCTCGGCCTCAATTCCCTGGGAGTGCTGGCCCGCGAACTCTATAAAGACCGCAATCCGGCCGATATTTTCTACAGCAGCCGCACGTGTGAATTCAGCGGGGAAGACGGTCGCCACATTGCAAGAATTCACCTGCCGTTTACAGAAAAAGCCGAGCTGGAGCTGTCAAAAGTCGGCGAAGAACTTATTGTGCGCATAGGCAATTTTAAGAGAAACATTATTTTGCCCCGCGCCTTCATTCCCCTGGAACCCGAGAAGGCTCGGCTAATCGATGACTATCTTGTAGTCGATTTTGGAGGAAACAATGAATGAATGCATCCGTAACGACGAACCTCGCTCCGAGGGGCAGGGCTGCCTGTTCTGCTCCTTTTTAAAAACGGTTACAACCGCCAGGGAAAAGCACAGCGCGTTCCATACCCACATGTACAATGCCCGCATCGAAGTGCTCCAGGCCTTCCGCTCACTTATCGACCGCCACATATCTACCCTTGAAAAAAGAAAGGACTCCGCGGAAGGCAAAAAAGCGACCAAGATCTCGGTGGAGTAGCTCGGGGAAAGAAAAAGTCCCGGATAGTCAAGCTATTACACGTCTTAGAGGCGCCCGATTATTCGCTCGACCTGCGCTCTTTTTTTGGAATAGACATCGGAGAGTACCGACGCAAGGTTTTCCTCGATCGGAGCTTCAGTATCGATTCTTACCCGGCGCTCGGCGGATAATTCGTCAAGGCCTTCAAATTCTTCCACAAGTCCGGGCAGGTGTTGGGCTCTTGCATCCGATTTGCCGCTTTTGCCCTCCCGTCGGCCCAGCCTTTCGAGGAGTGTAGTCTTAGAACTCACGCATTCCATAAAGAGAATAGTCGCATCCAGGTCCTCGGCCAGCCTCACGGCCTCCTCGCGCCATTTTCGCCTGGAAAATGTTGCGTCCAAAACGACCGGTCGCCCCCTTTTGAGCTCCGCCTGGGCGGCCGAAAGGAGCCTCGAGTAGGCGCGTCTTCGCGCTTGCGGCCTGTATATCCCCGTTCCGAAGGCGACCGGCCCGCTGTGGTTCCCGTATTCCGGAAGGTTCTTTCTCACCTCGTCGGAGCAAAAAAGCGAGATTTCGAATAGGTCGGCGACTCTTTTGGCCCAGGCCGACTTACCCGAGCCCGGCAACCCGCACACCACATAGAGCGTAGGCCTGGCAAACCGCACCGCGTATCCGAAGGCGAGATCGAAATACCAAACAGCCAGCGCTTTTATTTCCCGCCTCTTAGAGCTATCTGCCGCGCCACCCGCGCCAAGGCACGAGACCTTTGTCTTAACAAGCGCCCGGTAGCATGCATAGAAATCGAGAACGGTATACAGGCCGTAATCGCGGCTTGGTTCGGTGTAGCCCCTAAGCATCGCCAGGCTTAAATCGGGCCGTCCGAGCCGTTCGACATCCATGTGCAAAAAGGCCAGATCGACTCCGGAGTCCCCGTATCGCAACCGGTCGCTGAATTCGACGCAGTCAATTATCTCAATCCGGTCGAGAAAATAGACGTGTTCGGCCCGCAGATCTCCGTGACCGTCGCAGATTCTGCCCTCCCTGGTCCTTCGCTCAAAGAGGCTGCGCCGGTCCCTCAAAAACCCCCGGCTCGCCTCCACTAAGAATTCGAAACGTTCTTTGTCCAGCAGGTCGCCTATAAAGGCGCCCAGTTGGCGAAAGTTTTCCTCGCAATTAAACTCTATCATCCGGCTTGCGCCGTATGGCTCGACCTCCGCCCCGCGCGCCGCCGTTTGGTAAAATGTAGCAAGGCGCCCGCCGAGCATCGCCATGTCATCGAGTGTCGCCCGGTCCCCATCGATCATAGCGGAAAGCGAGGCCTCATCGGGGAGCTGGCGCATCCTGACAGCGTATTCAACCCCCTCGCCGCCTTCTTCCATCCGGAAGGCGTCGTCTTTGCCGCCAAAGGCCATCACTCCCAGGTAAACTCCCTCGGTCAACCGCTGGTTGAGCTTTACCTCGACCTCGCACATCCTGCGCCGGGTCTGTAAATCGGTGTAGTCCAGGAAACCGAAATCCACAGGTTTTTTTAGCTTGTAGACAACATCTCCCGTAAGAAAGACCACCGAGATGTGCGTCTCGCGCCTTTGAATCCTTTTGACCGGGTGGGGATAAAAATCGGGGCGGGCCATGGCCCGGCAGATGCTCTCGAAGGTTTTCATCCCGCTCACGGGCTATCTCCGTCACAGTCACGTAAGAGAGCGCTCCAAGGGAGTTTCTCTTTGCGGACTCTGTCTCCGTCTCTTCGGTGGGTTTACTTTCATTAGAAAGAATTTAAGGGCTAACGTCCCCGCCGCCTCATTTTCGTCTTTCGATAAACGCATAGGCGCTGTGGTTGTGAATGGACTCGAAATTTTCAACATCTACTAGAAACCAGGAAACATTGGGGTCACTTTTGAGTTCGAAGGCAACGTCGCGCACCACGTCTTCTACAAATTTGGGGTTATCGTAAGCGTATTCGGTAACGTATTTTTCATCGGGTCTTTTTAGCACCGAATAGACGTCGCAGGAGGCCGACCGTTCGACCAGTTCGATAAGGTCTTCGATCCATATGAAATGTTTGAAACGAACGGCCAGGCGCACCATTCCCCTCTGGTTGTGGGCGCCGTGGTCGCTCACTTCCTTGGAACAGGGGCACACGGTGGTGATCGGCACATTTACCTCGACTACGAGGTCGTAGCCTATCTCGCGGTCAAGTGAGCCGGCTATACGGCAGCGGTATTCCATCAGCCCGGGGCTTCCGGTCACCGGCGAGAGTTTGCGGATAAAATAGGGAAAGTTTATTTCCATATGCGCCGACTCGGCCCTCAGGTGCTCCTGGAGGGCCTTTAGGACCGATGAAAATTCCCGGATATCGAGATGGCCGTGAAATTCGTTTAAAATTTCGATAAACCGGCTCATGTGCGTGCCTTTGAACTCACGGGGCACGTTCACATACATGTTGATGGAGGCCACGGTGTTTTGGACGCCGCTATTTTTGTCCATAACGGTGACCGGATAGCGTATATCCTTTACGCCAACCTTGTCTATTTCGATATTCCTGTAGTCCGCCTGGCTCTGGACATCGATCATTGGGGTATCTCGCATGCTGGGAGTTAGTCGGTAAATGAGCGGCGCCGCGGGGGAGCGAAGCGCTGCGTCACCGGCCGAGGAAAAAGTACAGGGCAAAAGGGCAAACATAAAAAAGGCAAGGCTCTCGCCTCCGGCCGAGGCAGCGCAGCCATCGGGGCGGCTGCACAGGGCGAATCAAATCCCGTTCCCCGGCGGGGGCACTAGGCCACTTCGGCAGCTTCCAACAGGTTTTTCACTATCCGTTCGAGTCCGGCGCTGGTCTGGCTGCTGACGTTTTCAGCGAATTTCGACTGGAGGTCCGCCTCGATAATGTTGCCGTCATAAGGGATGAACCCCAGAATAAGCTGGCCGCTAAGAGCTTTTCTTAAAAATTCGCGGTCGTCTTCGTTTCGCACCTTGTTGCCGACCAGCCCGATCCTTGTGAGCCCTATGTCACTGCCCAGCTGCCGGATGCGGGAAGCGGTCTCAAGGCTTCGCCTTCCCGGCTCGACGACCGTTATCAGCCAGTCGACGGCCTTGGAAGTCCCGCGGCCAAGGTGTTCGATGCCCGCCTCCATGTCCATCACCACGACTTCATCGCGTCGTAATATCAGGTGCTGGACAAGGTTTTTTAGCAATATGCTCTCCGGGCACACGCAACCCGTGCCGCCCTTTTTGATCCCGCCCATGACCATCAGCCGAATGTTTTCCCCCTGGCGGATCGAAAGTTTTTCGGGCAGATCGTCGACTTGGGGATTGAGCTTGAAATAGCCGCCATAAGAACCCGGAACGGACTCGGTCCGCTCGGCCACCAATTCCTTCATCTGCGAGATGGGAGTGATCCCCGCGCTGTCTTCTATGCCCAGGGCGTGGGCAAGATTTGCATCCGGATCCGCGTCAATCGCCAGAACTTTTCTTCCCTGCTCGGCGAACCATCGGACAAGAAACGCGCTCAACGTGGTTTTTCCCACCCCGCCTTTACCGCTCACCGCTATTTTCAAAATTATCCCTCCAAATTCCCTCTTAGGCGGACGCCATTTTTCTTGCCAGGCCAATGAGCCTGTACACCAGGCTCCCGCTCATCACCGCAATGTCCTCGGCGGGAAAAATCCGCTGGATGCTTTCGTTGAAGAGTACCGTGCCCTCGGGGGGAAACTCATCATCGCCCGCCCACAACACCAACCGAACCCGAACGTAGGGAAACACGCAAAACTCCATGCCGAAGTCCCCGTTGTCGACCGGCCCTCCCCCCAGCATCGCGGCGCATTGTAAAAAAAGCGTCCCGTTATTGCCAAAAAAATTTACGAAAGGATCTCTTGCCCGCCTCTGGAAGGCATCGAAGTAGAAATGGCCGTCCGGCACCTGGCGAAAAGTGATAAGATTTCCAGTCGCTTCCCCCCCGGAAGCCCCCAGCAGATAATGAGCTATCAGGATTTTATCCGGAAGCGAAACCTCTTCTGTCGAATCGACTTTGTCGATTTTTGTCTCGGGATTAATTTCAACTCTGTACCCGGCGCCCAAAAAAGATACGACCAGACCCGCGGGAGGGGAAAACTCCGCCCCGCTCGATTTTGCAAGGGCGGCCGGATCGCGCTTTTGGAGCTCCAGTGCAGCCAGGCGAAAGGATTCTTTGTAATCGTCTATGCGAGCCACTCTGCTTCCTTTGAATAAATTGAGCTTGCATCAGAAAAATATAGTGATTATTCCTTGCTTCATCTCAGCCGAAACTTAAGAAGCGTCATTGTAAATTAAATGGAGTGTTCAGATCAATGGCCGAGGATAGTTTTATAGTCCGGTGCGACCGGTGCGGGACAAAGAATCGCATCCCCAAATCGAGGACAAGGGATAAGGCGGTCTGCGGGAAATGCCGCGCACCTCTACGTTTCACCGCAGCGTATCCCCGGTATGCCATAGCCGTCGACCAAAGTTCTTTTGACAGCGAAGTCATCCGGTTCCCGGGGCCGGTGCTCGTTCTTTTCTGGGCCACCTGGTGCGGCCATTGCCGAACGTTGCTTCCCCTTGTCGATCAACTGGCCTCCGAGTACTCGGGGACGGTGAAGTTCGTAAAAGTCGACCTGGATAAAAACCAGAACCTGGCTTCCCAATACCAGGTTCAAAGCGTTCCAACGATGATCGAATTCAAAAACGGCAAGGTTTTTAATCGCCTTCTGGGCGCCGTTCCCAAGGACCAGATCGTCCAGCACCTGCGCGCCATGCTTTAGTTTACACCCCTTTTCGCTTTGTAAGGCGCCTAACGGACAATACCCGGCCAAGGTCTTGTAAAGTTTACCCACACATACACCCACTTACCTCCTTTTGCAAAGACTCACAGGGAGGGGCTGGGCCCGATCGCCCCCCTTTTTTGCAAAGGGGGGTTGGGGGGATTTACTCTCCTGCCGCTTCCGGAGCTGGAAAAAACGAAACAACTGTCCAATACACATCGGTTCCGGGGCAGGGATCCGGTCAAAAACGAGGGTCGATTTAGCTAGGCGCAAAAACCCAATGCTCGGGTTTTCCATCGGCAGAGTAAAAGATTTCGGGTTATTCAGTACTCAGGTTTTTCGACCTCGATATCCTTAAGAACAGGGACGGAGTTTACTCCGTGCTGTACGAAAAGACTTGAAATCCCCCCAACCCCCAATACTGTTCACTTAATGTTTAACTTTATTCTCTGTGCGCAGGCATGGTCCCAAAAGACTTCCTCCAATTAAGATATCAGAATGTATTTTTATTATTAAGTGAACAGTATTGCCCCAACCCCCCTTTG
>JARLHO010000004.1 GCA_031292215.1 Syntrophobacteraceae bacterium
CATGTTGAACGAGCAATTAACATGTCCGACACCTTTCAGTCGGACAGATCGGCCAGACTTGTCCTGGCGTACCGAAGAGCACGAAGGAAGAGCAAAGGTCGGGCTAAAAATCCCCGGCGGTTCTTCGTGGTGAACGATTACCCAATTTTTCAAGGGCGAGGAAAGATACTCGAAATTTTACAGATCAGCCGTTATGACCGGGGAATGAGCACCCTGAAGGTAACTCCCCCTTTAGGGTTATCGAAAATCCTTACTTGTCCCTTGTGGGCCTCAATAATTTTTCTCACAATAGCCAACCCCAGACCCGTTCCCTCCTTCTTGGTGGAAACGAAGGGATAGAAGATTTCTTCCCTCTTCTCGGACGGAATGCCGGAACCCTGATCAACAATATCAATGGCTAAATCTTCACCTTTGTAATGGCTGCGAACTATAACGGTTTCGCCTTCTGGTGAAGCTTGGACGGCATTTATGACAAGATTTATAACGACCTGCTTCATTCTCACAGCGTCAATGGAAATGAATGGAAGATTCGGCGATGACTGTCTCTTGATCTGCACCGTCTTCTCCTGAGTCGCACTCTCAACTACGGCAAGGCTATCTTCTATCAGCCGCTCGATGTCCTCCATGGACCGGTCCAATTCCAATGGACGCGCAAAATCCAGCATGTCCTTCACCATGCTTTCCATCCGTAGCGTTTCCTTAAGAACAATCTCCAGCTTATTCCAGTCAGGATTATCTTTTTCCATGTGCTTCTGTACCAGGCGAGTAAATCCGCCTATAGCTACAATTGGAGTTCGTAAGTCGTGAGCTAAACCGGATAGCGCTTTTCCTATCGCCGCCAGACTCTCTGATTCCCGCAGGGCTTTATCGGATTGGCGACGCTGTATCAGTTTCCACATACCATCCATGAGCAATGTCAATTGGTTCAGATCTGAATCATCATAATCTTCCTCAATGTTTCCCACCAAGGCGATGGCCACTATTCGGGTACCGTCGAATACCGGAACGCTCATAAAACGCGAAAGCTCCACGGGACAATCCGGAAATACCTTACCTCTTAGCCTGGATTCAGAGAAATCATTGACAATCAAAGGTTTGCGCTCGCGCACGGCTTCCGCCCAAAGCCCCGTGCTTTCTATGGGAACCCATAGGTCTATTCCTTCCCCCATGGAAGCATTTTGTCTGATCTCCTTCGACCATGCCTGGAATGTCAAAGCGGTCTCGTCCTCATTGAGGAGGCTGATAGCACCTAACTTGCTTTTGGTAAGGTGAACCTGTCGTTCAAGTATGTAATCTGCAATCTCTCTGACGGAGGCCCAGCTCATCAGGCTAAGTTCCAGCAAGGACTCAAGGCGATATTCAGCGAGCCGGAGTGCTTCCTCCAGAGCTGTTGCCGCAGATTCTGATCTTTGCCTCACTCCCTTGCAAAGATCATTGATTTGTGGCGCCTTGCCGGTATTCACGCAACTGTTCTCCTGCCCGACCTCTTCCCGGAATCAGGTCCATGCTGATTTGTCGAAAGGCGTGGAGCGCAACGGCGTAGTGCCCTCAAAAGGTTTACCGGAAATGTGAGAATAAATGTCGCTCCCGCATCCGGTTTGCTCCGCGCGGTAATACTGCCTGCATGCCGCTCCATGATTTTCCGACAGATTGCAAGACCCATCCCCGCGCCTTCGTACGCGAGAAGACCTTGTAGCCGTTGGAACGGAGTAAAAATCCTGTCGCGATAAACTTCGTCAAAACCGATTCCATTATCTTCTACGAAGACCTGATATCGTGATTTATTTTCCGCATACCGACCATAGATAAAGAAATAATTTGGAGAAAAGCATATTATTTCAGTGAGGCCAATAGGGGTAAAGTCCCTGCATCGCCATCTCTATGCCTTCCAGCATCTCCTTGTGTTTCTTCTCATCTGCCAGCAGAGTCTTTAAGAGAAATTTTTGAATGCCCAGGCTCTCATCTTTGGTCATCTCCATTGTGTTCTCGACTTTTTCAACCATCCGAGCCTTCAGTCGAGTATGATTACGCATTAGCCCTATCACTTCATCCACTTCATCGGGACTGAGCGTAAGGGGTTAGTGTTCAAGAGTGTTTACGATAAATTCCTGGAGCCTCTTGTGCAGTCTGTTCTTGCCTCATTCCTTGTTCCAAATTGAACTCACCACTTCACATCCCGCCCCGATTGCAACGTCCTAAATTATAACCTTTTTTTTGCCTCACACAGGATGCCGGTTAAAAAAAATCGCAGAAGCCCGTTGGCGGGTGGCGAAAAGCTCTTAACTTTTTGCTGTGCGGCCAGGTGGTCGGACGAAGCATGAGTCGAACAGAGAGGCAAAACCAGAGCCCATTATTAACTGCCGCTGTACGTAACAAATCCTTGGGGTTGCCGCCAGTTCAGGCTCGACGAAAGTCTACAGCTTGCCACAGGGTGAACTCAATAAAAGTCAAGATTTGATCCGGGCATCTTGACTGCGGAAAAATCTCCACTGCAATCGGCTCGTCAAACCCCGACCGTTTCTTCTTTTTCAAATGAGTGGGGCATACGTCTGTGTCAAAAGTTTCGTGGTGGGGAAATATCTCGATTGCGACGACGTGCTGGAGTGGTTACGCGCCGTCTCTGGATAGGGCGCTATTCGATATGGCGGCAGCTCTGAAAAGAGGGCAAGTGAGCTACTTATGGATGCCTCCCAGTCATCTGGAACTGCCAACCAAACGCTGCCACCGTGCTGCCATTGTCTGGACCTACCCCTTATCCAACCCAATGGTAAGGTACCCGATAGGAGCGAGTTCATAGAGGTCAACATACCTGTTCCCTATCTCCTCAACCACGGCATTGGCACGCTTAAGCTCTTCATGCTGCATTTCCAACTCGAGCTGGTGCACCTGGAGCTCGTAAACCAACGCACGGACATCTTCTTCCGGCATTGTGGAAGGCTCTCCCGACTGTTTCCTGCTCAAGGCCTCTTCGGCCTGGCGGCGCAGGTCGCCGGGCTTATCTTGTCAGAGGGCACTGTCAAAAAAATCAGGGACGGTTCGCAGATCGTATCGAAGACAGGCGGGGAATTTTCGCGAATCACCGAGTCCGCCTCGAAGATGAGCGAGCTGATAGGGGAAATTTCGGCCGAACAGGCCCAGGGCATCGAGGAGATCAACAAAGCCGTCTCTCGGATGGATAAAGTCGTGCAACAAAACGCATCCACTGCGGAGGAATCTGCTTCGGCCGCCGAGGAAATGAACGCTCAGGCCCGAAGGCTGAGAAATTTCGTGTTCGAAATGGCGACCCTGGCAGGATTAGAGTCCAATGGGGCCGCAGCCGGGGAGCGAAGCGAACCGCAGAGTCCGCCGAAAAGCCTGCTCCCCAAACCCATAGGGAAGACACTACCCCCCCTGGCGCGGTCTGCGGCGGAAGGCAAAACTTTCCGAAACGGTAACGGAAAAAACGGCGCCCGTAACGGCAAGCTTGAAACCGAACCCAGCCGTGTGCTGCCCCTGGACGATTCCGAACTGGAGGACTTTTGAACTGTAACCCCCTTGACTTGCTGATTATAATATAAGTGGAAAGAAAACTCTTTCCTCCTTGGGAGAGCCGGGTTCCCTTCCTCCTCCTTTCCTGGCTCTCCTCTTTTTTTTTTGCTTCCTTTCGCCCTGTTTTACACCCGGTCAAATACTGTGATTTCCTCACTCCAATTGGGGTCCTCGCCCCATTCAGATCCCGTTCGCCCAGTTTATAATGGCAACATTACCGGCGGCTGCGCACTGGTCCAGCCGACTCATCCGTCACCTACATAACCATCGACTTGGTTAACCTTATATTCAGGAGGCTACGATGGGCCTTGTCACAGGTCATCACAAGACCAAAAACTCTTCCGTACGGTCGGAAGTCTTTACCCGGGCGACGCGATCATCCATTATATCCGCCTACCTGCATATTCTCGAAAAGATGAGGGGCCCTTTGGCCGCAGACCTCGAACTTCCCTTTCCCAAGGAACAGATCGCGGAAGCTATCCTGGGGGAACTGACCGACGACCCCGGGGGGGATTTGGCAAAACGGCTTGAAATCGGCTACGTGCTGCTCGAATCCTTTGTGCCCTACGAGGAATATCGTGCGGTGGAGGATTTCAAGACCGCGAGCCTTCACGCAGAAAAGATCGCCGATTCGCGAAATCCCTCTTCGATACTCAAATCTGTGCGTATCATGAAAAAGGGCCGGGGAGAAAAGGCCGTAAAGGTCCAGGAGCGAATCCACGAAAAAATGCAAAAAAGACAACTGGAGCTCATGGAACTAAAAAAAGGGGAGGCCGCCTGATACGAATGTACATTCCTGTTCCACGCGAAGTCGTAAAAAAAATTGCCAGCCACACCATCGCGGCGGTCTCTCTTAAAAACTGGCTCACGCGAAGCCGCGAAGCCGCGAAGAAGAGAAGAAGAGAAGAAGAGAAGAAGAGAAGAAGAGAAGAAGAGAAGAAGAGAAGAAGAGAAGAAGAGAAGAAGAGAAGAAGAGAAGATTAACCGATCACTCTTCGCGTAGGGCCAATAGGTCTCTTTCAAACGGGCGCAAATTAATCCCCAAGCTTATTCTCAGCTCCTTAGCTCCTCCGCTTCCCGCTTCCCGCTTCCCGCTTCCCGCTTCTTCGCTTCTTCGCTTCCCGCTTCTTCACTCTTCGCATGGGCCCAATAAGTCTCCAAGATCCAAGATCTCGAAGGAGGCCTTTTTTCGAAACTCGTTCCAACCTACACGGAAAATCATATCCGCAGCCGATCCAGGCAGGCTTTTATTGCTCCCGCCGGCCTGGGCGAAGCGGCTCGCCCCGCGCCACCAAACCCCCTCCACACCTTTTTCGAATTCAAGCCGTACATGATTTTTTTCTTTTCCGAAAATCTTTGCCGAGTTAAACCGCGCATCGCGCAGGGCAAAGATCGGGGCGGGGTTGCCCATGCCGTGGGGTTCGAGCTCTTCGAGCGCCCGGACAAGCCCCTGATCGACAAGGGAAAGCGGCAACTCCAGGTCGACTTTGCCTCGCTGGGTAAAGATTTCGGGCGGGTAGGCACCGGCGACCTTCTCCAGGCGCTCGGCGAACTCCTCGATGCGCTCGGCGGCAATTGTAAGCCCGGCAGCCGCCTTGTGGCCTCCCCACCGGATGAGAAGATCCGAGCACTGGAAAAGGGCGTGGTGCATGTCAAAGCCCGGAACGCTTCTTGCCGACCCCCTTGCGACCCCGGCAGCCTGATCGATTGAAAGAATCACCACGGGAGCATAAAAGAGAGCCTGCTGCACCCGGGAAGCGGCAATGCCCACCACTCCCGGCCGCCAGTCGGAGCTGCCCAAAACCAGAGTCCTGCCCCTTGGAGGGTGCTGATCGAGCCGGGAAGCGATTTCTCGTATGATCTTTTCTTCCTGCGCCCGCCTTTGCCCGTTGAGATCTTCGAGCTCGGCGGCAAGCCTCGCCAGTTTGGCGGGGTCCCGCGAAGTAAGAAGATCGAAGGCGATTTGCCCCTCGGACACGCGGCCCGCCGCATTTATGCGCGGACCCAAATAAAAGCCGATGTGCCCCGCGGTAAGGGTTTTACCCGAAAGACCCGCGCCCGCTGCGAGGTGAGAGAGCGGGGCGAAGCTGTTTGCGTTGAGATTTCGCAGGCCGCTTCGGGCAAGAATCCGGTTTGCCGAGATAAGGGGAACAAGATCTGCAACCGTTCCGGTAGCGGCAAGGGCAAGGTATTTGCCCCCAAGCTGCGGGCAGGGCAGCCTCGAGCCCATACCGCGCAAAGCGCGCCTTAGCGCCGCAAGAAAAAGAAATGTTAGCCCCGAGGCGCAGAACTCTTTAAAAGAAGAACCGCACGCGGGATGCTTCGGATTTATCAATACGGTGGCCGGAGCGTGATTGGGACCCGATGCGGTCGAGGGGACCTCATGATGATCGATCACGATAAAGTCGGCGCCCATCGAACAGGCGCGCCTCACCGGTTCGAAATCGAGCGTCCCGCAATCGAGGGCGATGAAGACCTTGGCGTCGAGGTTTCCGGATATGGCGCGCTGCGGGATTCCATAGCCTTCCTGCCGGGAAGGGATTATGACCTCGAAATTGGGGTAGCCGATTTCCTGGAAAAACAACGCCATTTGCGCGGCAGAGGTGATGCCGTCGCAATCGTAGTCGGCAACCACCACAATTTTTTCGCAAGCGGCCATGTGCCTTGCGAGCAAGCCGGCCCCCTCGCTCATGCCTCGAATAGACAGGTGGTCGGCAAGATCTTTTAGTTCTCCGGCAAAAGCGGCCCCATCCAGATTGCGATTGCCCAAAATGATGTCTATCACATCGGAAACGGTCGCAGGCACTCGACTGTTTAGAATCTTCCAGCGCGGACGGACAAATTTATCCTGTCCCATAATAGGTTCGTTCCTCTCATCTTTTGCGACCCCTTATACCACTGTGGCGCAAGGGGGTCGAGAGGGGAGGAAAACAATGAACAGCGACGAAATTAATGTCCGCGAAGATGTGTAAATTTGTTTCATAATCGATGGATTACTGGTATAAGAGCCGCCGGAGCGCCTATCGGAAAGATAATATCCGAATGGGCCACCACAGCCGTAATCGTTGGGAAAAAAGAGACCATCGGGCGATAAATCGCTCGAAATCAGTTTTGCCCATTCCCCGTGAGGGGACTAGAGTTGCGGATTAAAGGAGAGAGATGAGAGCGCTTCCCATTTCACCCCCGCAGTTCCCCTTTGCTTTACTTATTTGAAATTGACCATCAGGAGTCGCAGCAAAATGGATACCTTCGTTTACATAATGAACTTTATCAGGGACAAAAATGTCGCGTCTATCACTCCCACCTCGGCGGTCGGCGTAAAGAAGGTTTGCAGCAAGATAGACTTCAGCCGGGACGGACTGATCGTGGAGTACGGTCCGGGCACGGGCGTGTTTTCAAAGTACCTTTTGGGGCATATGGGAGAAGACTCCCGGCTGATCCTCATCGAGAGAAACCAACACTTCAAGTCCTTTTTGCAAAGAAAGATTCACGACCCCAGGGTCGTTCTCGTCCAGGACACGTGCGAAAACGTGCTCGATACGCTTAGAAACTGCAAGGAATCGGAGGCCGACTACATCATTTCAGGCATCCCCTTCTCCTTTTTCGACCACGACCTCAAACACAGGATTCTCTACAACACCCACCGGGCGCTCAAAAAGGGCGGCAAGTTCCTGTGCTACCAGACCTGTTTCCAGACCAACAATCACCTCAAAAACCACTTGAAACAATATTTTCCGATAGTTCACTCGAAATACGAACTGGCTAACATCCCGCCCATGAGGACCTACGAAGCGATCAAGGCCTGATATCGGAGGGAAAATCTCAACCGAGGAGCTTCTCTCTGTCCCCATTGGACACCCGGAAAACCATGAAAAGCCCGGCGTTGGGCTAAGCATGGGTGGGGGGGCGGGCCGCAAGGCCGACAGAAACTTTTCGAGACAGTCTCGCCAAGGGCGCTCATACGTTCTAAGTCTCGTCGTATTTTAAAAAAGGCGGCGACACTTGCGCCGGGCGGGTATCGGGTCAAAAACCGGGGGGAAACGGGCGGGCTGACAAAGCCCGCCCGCAGAGCACTATTCACAGGCTTTTTTCTGCATCTCGATTATGTGCTGGACTTTGGATTGGATAAGCGGGCCGTGTCCGATCTCCTCCTGCTCGTCCAGGTCGAAATCAAGGCTTGTCGGACTGTGAACGGAAAGAAGGCCAAGCCCTGTTGCCAGCGCCTCGCGAACCCACCCCATCCAGGAATCCAACGCGTCTTTTTCTCCACCGAGCAAACGGGCGAGCGTAAGATCGCTTTTGAGGCCGGTCATCTCCCTGTCCGAGTTGATGTCGGCGATAAGCGCTGCGTCCAGCCTTGGACGCCTCACCAAAACCGAGGAAACGATCACCTCCAGGTAGACCGGAAACGGGTCCGGACCGGCAAGACCCGGATTGCATATCGCGCACCGCTCCCGGTCGTGAGCAACGCTTGAGTTCTCGGCCATGAGATTTTGCCGCGCTATTTCCGTAAAGTGCGAAAAGGTGTAGTGAAGCACTTCGTCATTGCCTGTGCTGTTTTTCAAGATACATACCTCCCTTTCGGGCGCATCGGCCTAAAGGATTTCATTACCAAAACTTGTAGGTCACGTCCGCTGAGACCAAATTCGCGTGAGTATTGCGCAACTGGCTCACGTTTACATACCCGGGGGATGTCGAATTGGCGATAGTGCTATCCTCGATCAGGATGAACTGGTAGGCGATATCGAGCGCCCAGGGGCCTTGGTGCAGGCCTGCGCCCAGTGAAAATTCATGGCGGTTGTTGGACGGGAGCAGATAATCGGCAAAGGTGCTGTTTATCGCCTCTTCGTCGTAGACATATCCGGCCCGCAAATCCAAGCAGGGAGTCACGTGGTACTCGACCCCGGTCTGGAATCGCCAGGAGTCGTGCCAGTCCTTGGTGGCCGAGAACGGGTTATTCGCAGCTCCGAGGATGGGCTGGTCGAAAATCAACGACAGCTTATTAAAGTCGCTCCACCTGGTCCAAATCCCTCCGATTTCCCAGCTCCATCTGTCCGAGGGATAAAACACCACGCCCGTAGCCACCGAATCGGGAAGAGTCATGCTGGTGTGGGACGCCGTATAGGCGTACTGACCGGCAAGCGGGAAATTCAGATTTGTATTGAGGTCCCCTCCCTCGGTTATCTGGCTGCGATAAGATACGCCCATGGCTACCCATCGGCAAGGCTTGTAGTGGAGGGCGAGGTTGTAGCCATAGCCCCATGTGTCGCCCTTGGTTTCAAGATCCGGGGATAAGCCGGCCGGCAAATAGGAATAAAACGGTGGTGTCCCGATCGTATGCGGGAATGGGACCCGTTGCCTCAGAGTCAGGCCGAATTCCATTGCCTCCAAGCCCGCCGCAACCGAGAGTTGATCGTTAATTTTAAATGCAACGTTGGGATTAACGGTCAGGGACTGGACCTCGGCGTCATAGCTATTGAAGGCCCCCAACCAGTCGCTCGGGAATTTGACCGCCAATCCGAACGGCGAAAAAATTCCCAGGCCTAAATACACACGGTCGCTACACTGGCCGGTAAGGTAAAAATTGGGCACAAAGGCCCAATTATTTATCGTGGACTCGGTTCCGTTCACCCCTGATGTAAATGGAGGTTCGCCTGGGTACGGCACCCTCGTCCCATTCGCCGTTACTTCCCCCTCGGTCAGGATCCCCGTTCCACCAACCATCATCTGAAGACCCGGCAACTGCGTTATGCCGGCCGGGTTGTAGAAGAGCGCCGAAGGGTCGTCAGCTCGACCGACCACAGCATCGCCCAGACCGATGCCGCGAGCCGACCCCTCCCAAAGCGCGAATCCCGCCCCGAAACACTGAGCGGACATTAGAAGTGAACCGATAATTCCAAAAATCCAGGCCCCTAACCATGCTCTTGCCCTCATCTCTTCTCCTCCTCCTCACATTTTTGTTACGTCAACCCCTTCTCTAATTATACCCCCTTGCCGCAGCAGCCCGGGCCAAGGCAGAAAACATCCTTCGCCCGGCCGCAATGACGGCTTCGTTAAATCCCTCGCTATCCCCCGGTCACTCCTTGCCCAGACTACCCGGTGGGCACGAAAAAGCCTGTGCCCACCCTACGGAGCTCCCACCCGGTCCACTTACCCAGTTGCGGAAACTCGCAGTAAGGGACTTGGCTCAATCCCCCCCCTTTGCAAAAGAAGGGGGATTTCGAGTCTGTTCATACAGCACCGATAAAACTCCTTTTGCCCTGCCTTCATCCGCATAGTGTTGTCCGCCATCAAGCTCTACAACCGACTTCTCGCTCAGCCAAGCTCAGCGACGACTTTTCTTACCAGCCTCTTATTTTGCTTGCCAACGCTCGTCTTCGGAATCGATTCGACGATTATTACCCTGTCCGGAATGGCCCACTTGGAAACAACGCCCTTTTCCACAAAACCTGCAAAAAAAGCCTTTAGCTCCTCATCTCCGACCTTTCCCCGGTACTCCTCCTTAACCGTTACAAGCGCGCAGGGCCTCTCACCCCACACATCGTGCGGGACCCCGATAACCGCCGCCTCACTCACCGCTTCGTGCATCGTCAGAATATTTTCGATTTGCAGGGAGGAAATCCACTCCCCCCCCGTCTTGATCGCGTCCTTCATGCGATCCGATACCCGCAGATATCCTTCCTGGTCGATCGAACCAATGTCTGCGGTGTGAAGCCACCCGTTTTCCCAAAGCTCCTCGGAGCGTTGGGGCTCCTTGAGATAGCCCCGGGTAAGCCACGGGGCTCTTACGACAATCTCCCCGACACTTGTACCGTCATGGGGGATCTCACCGCCGTCGAGATCCACTATGCGCACATCGACCAGTGGAACCGGAAGCCCCGCGCGGCAGCGAAAATCTATCTGCTCGTCCTCGCCCCATTGGAGCATGTGAGGCTTAAGATGGGCGAGGGTCAGCACCGGGCAGGTCTCAGACATTCCGTAGCCCGAAAAGATATTGATCCCTTTTCGTCTTGCCGCCCGGCACAGTCCTTTGGGCAGGGCCGAGCCCCCGATGATGACCGCCAGGTGCGAAAGATCCACGGCGGAAACCGCCGGGCTTGCGAGCAGCATGTGCAGGATGGTTGGAACGCAGTGCGTAAACGTCACGCCTTCCTTTGCAATTAGCCCCAAGAGCGCCTCCGGCACGTAGCGGCCTGGATAAACCTGCTTTAGCCCCAGCATGGCGGCAAGGTAAGGTATCCCCCAGGCGTGGACGTGAAACATGGGCGTTAGAGGCATGTAGACGTCTCCGGGATTTAAGCCCCCCTGGCAGGCCTGGGCCATCGAAGCCGCAAGGGAGACCGTGTGAAGCACGAGCTGCCGGTGGCTAAAGCACACCCCCTTGGGGTCTCCCGTTGTCCCGGTCGTATAAAAGGTGGTGGCCATCGAGTTTTCGTCAAAATCCGGAAAATCATAACCCTCGGGACTTTTTTCCAGCAGCGACTCGTATTCGCCGGCCGCATCCAATATTTGGGGCGCCGCCCCCCCGTCGGTCAAAACGATGATTGTCTTTACCGTTTTCAGCCCCGGGCGCAGTTTTTCAACCAGGGGCAGAAATTCCGCGTTAACCAGCAGCACACTGTCTTCGGCGTGATTTATCGTGTAGAGAATCTGCTCCGGGGAAAGCCGCACGTTTACCGTATGCAAAACCGCGCCCATCATCGGGACGGCGAAAAAGCATTCGAGATATCTGTGAGTGTCCCAATCCATTACGCCTACCGTATCGCCCGCCTTTATTCCCAAACCTTCCAAGGCGTTTGCCAGCCGGCCGAGTCTTTTGTAGAGCGTGACATAGTCGTAGCGCTTTATATCCTTATAGACGATTTCATTGTGGGGCGAGCACCTGAGCGGGGTATGCAAAATATGCTTTATCAGAAGAGGGTACTCGTAAGCTGACGGGGTCCGATCGATCAGCTTCGTAGCCATAAAATAGTACTCCTTGTAGGTGTTGACTCAGGTTGTTACGAACCGAAAAACACTTTTTGGAGTGTCTTTGCCGAAATGCCCGTGAGATCGAGGTACATCGTCAGCCCTCCGGTGAAAAAGGGCCAGCCCGCGCCCATAATCATGGCCAAATCGATCTCCTTTGTCCCCGCAACTATCTTTTCCTGCAAGATGAGGTCCGCTTCCCTGGCCAGGTTGGTTAGTACGATCTCGCGAATCTCCTCCGGCCGAAAGCTCCTCTTATTCTCCTTCACCCAGAGCCTTTCGACCTCGGGGACCACACGTCTGCCCTCGCCCTGCGCGTAAATCCGGGGCTCTTTGGCCTCCACAAGCTTTCTCAGGTTGGGGCTGAGCGGAAACCGCTCCCCCCCGAAGGCATTGTTTAATGTCTCGTTTACATGCAACGCGATCGGTAAACCCGTCATGTCGAGCAATTCGAAAGGCGCCATCGGAAGCCCCAGCCCTAGAAGGGCATCGTCTACTTCCTGGAAACTTGCTCCCTGGTCAACCATTGAGATGCAGTCGCAGAGATTTTTAACGAGAATGCGATTGACGAGAAATCCAGGGGAGTCCTTGACCAGGATACCCGTTTTCTTGAGCTTCTTTGCCAGATCGAAAGCGGTGGCCAAGGCAGGTTCCCCCGTTTTCTCACCTTTTATTATTTCAATCAAGGGCATAAGTGCAACGGGGTTAAAAAAGTGAAATCCTACCACCCTCTGCGGATTTTTGAGCTCCGAGGCCATTTGCGAAACGCTAAGAGACGAAGTGTTGGTGGCAAGGATCGCCTCCGGCGCTATGACCGACTCGACTTCGGAAAATACCTTCTTTTTTACCCCCATCTCTTCAAATACCGCTTCGATAACAAAATCGCAGTCGGCAAAATCATTTATGTCAAGCGTTCCCGTAACCAGTCCGCCCAGGTAATTGGCGCGGGCCGGAGATATTTTGCCCTTCTGAGCGCTTTTTTCGAACTGCGCGCGAACATAGGCGAGGCCTTTGTCTAAAAAATCCTGCCGCACGTCTTTCATGACGACCGGCACTCCCAGGCGGTGGATAAACAGATGGGCGAGCTGTGAGGCCATGAGGCCGGCCCCGATTACCCCCACCTTGGCAATCTTTCCGGGCTTTACTTCCGGAAGGCCTCTGGGCTTTTTCGCATGCCGGTTCACAAGGTCGAACGAATAGAGCGAGGCCTTGCACTGGCGCGTCTTTAAGAGATCTCCCAAAGCCTTGTTTTCTTCCTCAAATCCCTGTTCGGGCGCCAGTGTGCAGGCCGACCGGATCAGCTCGAGCGCCCGATAGGGCGCAGGGGCCGCCCCGTGAACCCTGGAATCCACAAAAGCCCGCGCCTTGCCAATGAGCCCCTCTAGCCCCTCGCAGGAAACAGGCGCCCTTTCTACCTGCCCTTTCCCCGCCACGATGTCCAAAAGGAAGTTTAGCGACTCGTCCAAAAACTCGGCACTGTCAAATAGCCTGTCGGCAAGCCCCATTGCAAAGGCTTCCTTTCCGCCGATCATCCGGTTTTGCTTTAAGGCGTTATAGATTATGAGCTCCAGCGCTTTTTGCGGCCCCAAAAGCTTTGTGGCCAGCGTGCAGCCCCCCCAACCCGGGACAAGACCCAGAAAACACTCAGGAAAACCTATCATGCCAACGCTTCGCGATACCGTTCGGTACTTGCAGTAAAGCGCTATCTCGAGCCCCCCGCCCAAAGCCACCCCGTTTATCGCGGCCAATGTGGGAAAATCGAAGTCCATGATCTGCTTCATCGCGTCGTGGCCCGCCTTTGCGATCGCATGGCCCTGAGCGAAGGTGGCGATAAACGGCGCCTTGCTTAAATCCGCCCCTGCCGCAAAAACGTAGGGCTTTCCGGTCAGCATCAACCCCTTTATCCCATCCTCGGCTTTCACGCGGTGAAGGGCCTTGCCAAGGGATACGAACGCCTCCTCGCCGAAAATATTGGGTTTTTTGTAATCCTGACCGTTATCCATCGTAAGGATCGCGATCCTTCCAACCGGTGACTCGTAGAACTGCGTATGAAAAATGGTAATCGGTTCGGCCATGGCTTAAACTCCGTGACTACTGCAAATGTAGGTTGGGCTAAGCGCAGCGCAGCCCAACGAATTAATCTTGAACGCAACTTTGTAGGTTGGGTTGAGCAAAGCGGAACCCAACAAATCAATCATCAACGCAACCTGGTATTAACCGCGATAATTTGTGTTTTCCCAAATCGTCGTCGCCCCCTGCCCAAGCCCCACGCACATGCTCGTCATGCCGTAGCGCAAGTCGGGACGGTCGGCGAACAGGCTAAGAAGATGCATGACCAGCCTGGGGCCGGAGGCCGCAAGAGGATGTCCGAAGGCAATCGACCCTCCCAGCAGGTTCAACCGCGGGTCTTCGGGAAACTTCAACCCGAATTCTTTCATGAATATGATTGCCTGAACGGCGAATGCCTCGTTTAGCTCTATTATGTCGATGTCCTCGATACCAAGACCGCTCCTTTCCAAAGCTTTTTTGGTCGAAGGGATCGGCCCGTAGCCCATTATTTCGGGTTTTACCCCCGCATAGGCGTACCCCTTGAGGCGAAGACGTCCCTGGATACCCAGTTGCGCAGCCTTCTCCTCGCTCATGAGAAGGACCGCCGAGGCCCCGTCGTTTAGCCCCGAGGAATTGCCGGGCGTCACCTTGCCCTGGACGCGAAAAGGCGTCTTTAAGCTCGCAAGCCCTTCCATGGTCGTCTCCGGCCGGGGCTGCTGGTCGCGGTCGGCAACGATCCACCCCTCCTTGGTGTAGACCGTCATGGGGACTATCATTTTTTGAATCTTACCCTCCGCATAGCCCCTGGCGGTTCTCATCTGCGAATGGATAGAGTATTCGTCGGCCATCTCCTTGGTGATCTCGGGAAACATGTCATGGAGGTTTTCCGCCGTCTTCCCCATCACGAGCGCATCTTCGGACACCAGCCGGTCGGTTAGAAATCGCGGATTGGGGTCCGCGGTTGCCCCCATGGGATGATGGCCCATGTGCTCGACCCCTCCGGCAATGGCGATATCACATGCCCCAAGGGCTACTTCGGAGGCTGCCGTCGTAATGGCGGTAAGCCCCCCCGCGCACATCCTGTCCACCGAACACCCCGAGCAACTGGCAGGCAGCCCGGCAAGTAGCGCGCTTGTGCGCCCAAGAGTTATTCCCTGGTCGCCTTCCTGGGTCGTTGCGCCCCAGACGTTTTCTTCCACCATCTCGGGCGCTACCCCGGGGTTTCGGCGCAGCAACTCCCGAATCACCTTGACCGCCATATCGTCTGCCCGCGTATGCCAGAAAAAGCCCTTTTCTCCGGCCCGTCCGAATGCGGTCCTTACTCCATCCACCACAACAACGTCTCTGGCTTTCATCGGCCTTTTCTCCCTTTCAATGAATCTAGTCCCCTGCAAACCCGAGCTCCGGTAATTCCAGAGCGGACTTATCGTCGTTCATAATCCCCCTGGCCTTGCCGCTCACCTGGGTGAGGACATGGTTTACGAAAAAGCGGGCCGAGGCGATTTTTCCCAGATAAAATGCCGCGCCGCGGTTTTCACGAACTACCCGGCCTCGCGATGCTTCGTCCTTTGCGCCAAGCTCGCAGTAGATCTCCTCCAACTTTTTGCCCGCAATACCTGCCTGCCAGAGGAGCAAAAATCCCATTACCACGTCTCCGAAAATATCCAGGTAGGGTTTCGCATAGAGGACCGGAACATTAAAATCCTCGGTGATGCTCTTTAGCCCGAAAAATTTTGTGAGCTGAATGAGGCTTTCCTGCGCTTCATCGTAAATTTTAAAAAGATCGCGCAGGCTGTAATCGTCTCGCGCCTTCGAAAGAATTTCCGCTGCCGCCTTGATACCCCGTTTCATCAGCAGCCCCTGCTTGTAGGCAAGCTTTCGGCCCACCAGGTCGAGCGCCTGGATTCCGTTGGTGCCCTCGTAGAGCGAAGCAATTTTGCAGTCCCTCATGAACTGCTCGACAGGGTATTCCTGGATGAATCCATAGCCGCCGTATACCTGGATCGCCGTCTCGCACACCCGAAATCCCAGATCGGATCCAACCGATTTGCAAATCGGAATCAATAGATCCACATATCCCTGGAAAAGCTCCTTTTCCTCTTCGCTCTGCCCGCACCGCACCCGGTCGATGCAGTAGGCGGCCAGGTAGAGCATCGCCCGCATCCCCTCGGTGCTGCTTTTCATGGACATCAGCATGCGCCGTACGTCCGGGTGCTCGATAATCGGAACCCGCGGCGCATCGGCTTCCTTCATCCGCTCGATTGCGGAGCCCTGCACCCGCTCCTTTGCGTATTTCAGCGCGTGCAGATAGGCGGTGCTCGCATGGCAAAGCCCCTGCATGCCGACAAAGAGGCGGGCTTCGTTCATCATGTCGAACATGATTTTCATGCCCCGGTTTTCCTCGCCCATAAGATACCCGGTGCAGGCGCCATTTTCACCGAAGTTAAGAACACAGGTGGCCGAGCCGTGAATGCCCATCTTGTGCTCGATCCCGGCACAGGCGACATCGTTATCGACTAGATCCCCGTTTTCGCCCGGGAGTAGCCGCGGCACGAGGAAAATCGAAATTCCCCGGGTGCCCGCAGGCGCCCCCTCGATCCGGGCCAAAACCATGTGGATGATGTTTTCGGTAAGGTCATGCATCCCGGAGGAAATAAACATCTTCTGGCCGCTTATCTTGAATGTGCCGTCAGGTCGCCGTATGGCCTTGGTCCGTAGGTTTCCGACATCACTTCCCGCCCCCGGCTCGGTTAAGCACATCGTCCCCGCCCACTCGCCGGAAAACATCTTTTCCATGTAGATTTTCTGGAGCTCAGCTCTGCCGTATTCGAGCAAAAGCCGCGCAGACCCGTGAGTTAGCCCCGGATACATGAGAAGCGCCCAGTTGGCCGCCCCAAACATTTCGATGCACGCATTGGTCAAGGCAACCGGCAGCCCCTGGCCTCCTACCTCCGGTGAGTCCGACATCGCCAGCCACCCTCCCTCCCGGTAGAGCCGGTAGGGTTCGTGAAACGACTCGGGAACCTTTACCATCCCCTTGTCGAAACTGCAGCCCTGCTCATCGCCTGGCTTGTTCGTGGGATAGAAAGCCCGCTCGGCAAGCTTTGCGGCCTCCTCTATCACCATATCGAAGGTTTCCCTCGAAAAATCGCCATAAAGAGCCGACTTGCACAGTTTCTCGTCAATACCCAACTGTTCATACAGAACAAACTTCGCGTCTCGTTCATCAACTAGCAGATTCATCCGTTTCTCCTCGTATCGTCAACTCGATGCCCTCTCGGGCCTTCTGTCAAAATTTCGCCCTGGCCCATGCCGTTTGTAAATAGATCGACCAACTGGTCGGAAAGCGAGACCAGGTTATATTTCATGCCCGACATCACCCAGGTTGAAACCACCTCGTCGAGGGTTCCAAAAATCAGGTGGGTCACAAGCGCCGCGGATACCTCCCGGCGGAAAATCCCCTCCTTGCGCCCGCATTCCACAATTTCCCGGATAAGTCCCAGGTATTGCTGGAGTCCTCCTTTTACGCCCCGGCGCATAAATCGGCTGCTCTGGCGCAGCTCGACCTGAAAGCAGGCGGCCAGATCCGGATCGCTTTGAAAGCCCGATAGGTGCATGCGCACCAGACATTCGAGCCGCGAGCGACCGGTTTCTTTTTCCATAACCGCTGCGCGAAATCTCGAAACGATCTCCTCCATCCGGACTTCGAAAATCGAGATGAGAACATCTTCCTTGTTTTTGAAGTACAGATACACGGTGCCCGGCGCCAGCCCGGCATCCTCGGCTATCTGAGCGACCTTGGCCTTGAAAAAACCTTCCCTGGCAAATACTCGTACCGCCGAGTCCAGAATCCGCAGCCGTTTATCGGGAGTTTTGGAGCGCATGACAAACACACCTTGAGCCAAAAGATTAGCCTTTTAAAATGAATGAATCATCATTCATTTTAGATAAACCCTATATTTCCGCCCCTCCCTTGTCAAGAAAATTTTGATTTCTTTTCACCCCCGGATTAATTTATTTCAGTGGACGCAAGAAGCGCAAAGAGGGCCAAAAAAATGCTCGGAGTAAAGAACAGGCGGCGCGAAAAGATTCGAAACTGCACTTTCCCACCCGAATGGGTCGAGACGATCGAAAAAAACGTTCCCCTCTACCATCGGTTGCCCCCCCCGGACCAATTGGAGCTGCAGGGACATATCCTGGTTTTTCTGGACGAGAAGAATTTCGAGGGGTGCGGCGGCCTCGTGCTAAACGATGAAATACGGGTAACCATAGCTGCCCAGGCCTGTATCCTGCTGCTTCACCGCAAGACCGACTACTATCCCGGCCTCTACTCGATTCTTGTCTACCCGGGCGCCTTTATCGCCAAAGGCTACGTGGAGCTGGCCCCCGGCGTCTATACCGAAACAAGGCAGGTCCATCTGGGCGAATCCTGGCGCCACGGCGCGCTCATTCTTTCCTGGGATGATGTTTGCGCCGGCGCCTCCGATATCCACGACGGACATAACGTGGTGCTCCACGAGTTCGCCCATCGACTCGACAGCGAAGACGGCCGGGCCAACGGCGCGCCCTCCCTGCCTCACCGCTCGATGTATGTCGCATGGGCAAGGATACTGGGGAGTGACTTTCATAAGTTGCAACACGACGCCCAAGCGGGACTTCCCACCGTGCTGGATCAATACGGCGCCGCCAACCCGGCGGAATTTTTCGCCGTGGCCACCGAGTGTTTCTTTGAAAAACCGGTGCAGTTGCAAAGCACGCACCCGGAACTCTATGAAAACCTCAAGCTCTATTTCCGGCAAGACCCCGCGCGGTTTGCCTCGGACGACCGCCTAGCGCCGGATCGCAAAAGGGCGCAAGCCGCGCAACCGCCCGTAGCTTAAAAACCCGTGCTCCTTTGACCTGTCAGCCTCCCGAAGGCTCGCTTTGGCACATCCCTTGCTCTCATATTCTTGTGCGCACAGAGCGCTCAGCCCGATAACTTTTCGCCCCGAAAGCCGTTTAGCGGCCATAACGGGCGCATTTTACCCCAGCTCCAAAGCGATGGTTCACTGGCATGAACATACGAAAAGCCCTGCCCCGTATCGTACTTGCAGCCCTTATCCTCTTTGGCGCCGTGCCCCCGTGCAAGGCCGCCGGGCAGCAAACAAAGATAATCCGCCTGTGGTATCGGATTCAGGGGAATCGAACCTGTCTGACTTTTGACGCCGAAGGGCCCAAGCCCGTGCGAATCGGCCCGCCATCGGATACCGGAATTTCGGTTTTTTTCTCGAAGATGGCTGTAAGACTCCCCGACAGATCATTTACAGGGGCGAAGACCGCGATGAAGGGAATCAAATTCTGGCGCGGCAGCAACTTTTTTGAGGTGGGGTTCCGTTGGAAAAAAACAAAGGTTGCTTACAGTGTGCGCCCCGGAAGGCGCGGGAGCTACGCTTTAACGTTTCTTTTGACCCCTCCCGCCGTCAAAAAAACAGTTGCTCCCGCCGCCTCCAATGAGCCGGAGACTACCGATTTTATCAAAAACGTGAACCAACAGACACCACCGGTTCACGTGGAAAAAGTTAAGACCTCCGAGTTGTTCGGGGCGCGAGTTTCGGCGCGGACCAGGGACGCTTACTCAAACAAACTCCAATCGGCAAAAGCGGGCGAGCCGCAGAAGGGGCGGGTAACAAAACCTGGAACCGCTCCCTTTGTGGAACCGGGCCCCGGGGGGCTTGCCCTCTATGCGAGCGCAAATCGAAAATTCCAAGCCTGCGCCGGAAACCTGATGTTTTGCGCCCCCGATATAATCGAAAACTACCGGAAGGCGTTGCAGGAGGGCCCCGGCTCTTCCCAGGCGCCCCTGGCAATTTATAGAACCGGCCTGGCCTATTACAGCCTCGGAAAATACAAGCCCGCGGACCAATTCTTTCGAGCAGTGACTTCCAAATGGCCGGACAATCCGCTCACCTGCCGCTGTTGGATAGGCATAGGCGACATCTCTACGAAAAATGAATCCTACATCGAGGCGATGGAGGCGTACCGGTGGGCGCTAAGGGATGCGAGCCAAAAATACGACATTGCCTCGGCAGACTATGCGCTCGGAAAAACATACCTGTTGCTGGGGGCCGATAAGGAGGCCCTCGGCATGCTCCAGGACTGCCTCACCCAGCAACCCGACTATTTCCTCAAGACCCCCGGCGTCTTTCGCTTTATCGGGGAGGCCGATTTTAACCTGGGCGACCTCGACAATGCAAAACAGATGCTGCTGCGGTATGTAAACTGCCAGGAAGGAGATCCCGACCAGGGTGTAATTTTAGCCAAGATCGCCGAGATCTTTCTAAAACAGGGTCAACTGGACGCGGCTAAAAAGATTTACGGCTTTGTCCATAAATACTATACAAATTCGGAAGGCGATATGATCTGCAGGATACGCATTGCGGAGTTGATGGAAAAAGTCGATACGGACGAGGCTATCTCGATGTACGAGGCTCTCCAGGATAAAGACCTCTCCCCCACTCTTCATAGCATTGTGTTGATAAAGCTTGCCGAACTCGAACTCAAGAAGAGCGATCTGGTGCACGGGCTGGCCACCTTGGATGAGGCTTTTCCAGTAAATGGCGCCAAGGCCGCGCCTCCCGGCATTGCACCCCTTAGGAAAAAGATCCTTTGCGATCTCATGAGACAGCTCTACTTTCACAAAGACTTCGACATGGCAGTGCGCGTAGCCGATAAATATCGGGTGGTATTCGATTCGGTCGATTCGCCGGAAACCCTCGAAGAGATCGCGGAGAGCTATGCCGGGAAAAAGTCCTATTTGAAAGCGCTTCAAGCCTACGATAAGCTCTTTTTGCAACAGCATGGGGGAAATCTCGACGGGCTTCTGCTAAGATGCGCCGTCTATGCGCTGCGTCTTAAAGATTATGCCAGGGCTTCCCATTATGCGCAGGCGGCGCAAAGCGGAGTCTTGGAATTAAAAAAATCCGAGATACTCGCACAGATTTTCTACCGAAACGAGCAGTACGCCGATGCGGTCGCCGGTTTCCAAAAGGTTCTCCAGCAAAGAAACGACTTCTATCTAAGCGAGCCGGATTCCTATACCGCCTACGGCTACTCCCTCTACCAGATGAAAAAGTATGAGGAAGCGGTCCCGGTTCTCCAGAAGGTATTGATGAGGCAAACGGCGGATAAAAACGCCAGAAAGTCGCTCCTGTTAACGATTTCCGACTGCCTAAGAGAACAAAAACAATACGGGAAAGCCGCGGAGATGATCGAGACCGCGGTCCGGATCGCCTCGGCCGGGGAGAAAAACGAACTGCAGTATAGGCTCGCCAAGCTCTATCTAGAGGATGGGCACAGCGATCAGGCAGTGAAAAACCTGAACCAGATAAAGGCCACTAAAGACACTTTCTGGAGTTCGGTGGCCCAGCAGGAACTCAATACGCTTCAGATCGCGGCGACAACCGAGCCCCCCGGCGCAAAGAAGCCATAAACGGCTCTGGGACATACGGATGAATGTACTCCTCATTGAAACGGACGACGAAGATGCCAGAAAGATTTCCTCCTTTTTGAGGGAAAAGGGACATGTTTGCTTCCTGACCGATTCCCCGAGGTCGGCCAAAGGCTTGCTCAAAAAGGAATCCCCGGGACTCGCGCTCATTCATATGAACGGCAACGCGGCGGCGCAGGGAATGGAATTTATCGAAGCGGCCGCAAACCTCGAACCGCCGGTCCCGGTGATCGTGCTCACCCGAAAACCCAGGCTGGACGACGCTGTTGAGTCCGTCAAAAACGGGGCCTGGGATTTTTGGACCAAGCCGGTTTCCCCGGAGCGTCTCACCAAGGCCATCGAACTGATCGAGGCAGGAAAACGACAGCCCGCCGCTGCGCCAACACTTGCCGAGGACCCGATAATTTCGAGGGACCCCCACTTGTGCGCGATGAAGGCCCTTGCCAGGAAAATCGCACCCAGCAAAGCCGCGGTTTTCATCCAGGGGGAATCCGGCACGGGAAAGGAATTGTTTGCCCGCTACATCCATCGGCAAAGCGGCAGAAAAGACAACCCTTTCATAGCGCTAAACTGCGCGGCCCTTCCCGACACACTCCTGGAAAGCGAGCTTTTCGGATACGAAAAGGGGGCCTTCACCGGCGCCATCAGGAACAGAGAGGGTAAATTCGAGCTTGCCCACACCGGCACGCTTTTACTAGACGAGGTGACCGAAATCCCCTTTCATCTCCAGGCAAAGCTTTTGCGGGTCCTCCAGGAGAGCGAAGTGGACCGGCTGGGCGGCAAATACCCCGTAGCGGTCGATGTCCGAGTGATCGCCACCACCAACATAAGGATCGAAGAACGGGTAAGAGAGGACAAATTCCGAAAAGACCTCTATTACCGGCTGAACGTGATTCCCCTTAGAATTCCGCCTCTAAGAGAAAGGCCCGCGGACATCGCCCCCCTCACCGACCATTTCCTTGCCCGATACGCCGCCGAAAACGGCTCAAAAGCCGCCTCCTTTGCCCCCGAATCGCTAAAAAAGCTCGCCGATTACCCCTGGCCGGGCAATGTCCGGGAGCTTCAAAACGTGGTCCAGCGGGCGGTCCTGATTTCGGATTCCAGAGTCGTCGGCTCGGAGTCCATTATGTTCGACCCGGGGCTTGAAGCCGATCCCGCCCAACCCTCGGGGTTATCCCTCATGCCCCTTTGCGAGATGGAAAAGCTCATGATCGAAAAGGCCCTGTGCAGTGTCGAGGGCAATCGGACCCGAGCCGCCGAACTCCTGGGCATATCCGTACGAACGCTTCGAAATAAACTCGCCGAATATCGTCAAACAATTGACTCAGAGTTCTCCGATCAGTGATCGCCCAAGAGTCAAAAAAGCGCCCATCGACGGGCTTTGGGCGCTAACTGCCCGGAGCCACAGTCAATCATCCCCTCCCCACCCCCTGTTCTTCTCCTTCGCGGCTTCGCGGCTTCGCGTGAAACAATAATGGTACGAGATTTGCTCTGTCCATACATAAAGGCAAACAACAAAGGAGTTCGTATGGACAGCGCCATTGTTTTCGATAAGACCATGCAGATGGTCCAGGACCGACTCAGTCTGAGTTCCAAAAATCAGAAACTGATATCGAGCAACCTGGCAAACATCGACACCCCGGGCTACAAGACCAAAAGTCTTTCCTTTGATGACACCCTCAGGCAATCGCTCCAGGACCACGTGCTCCAAATGGTGCGCACCAACGGCCGCGATTTGGATCCCGCAGAGCCGGCGGAGGCGCTGGAAAAATCCAAAGTGGTGCAGGGCGGCCCCGTCGACCTTGACACGCAAATGGTCAACCTGACCCAAAACAGCCTGGAGTATCAATACATGATCGCCATGCTGGACAAAAAATTCACTATGCTAAAAACCGCCATAACGGATGGAGGCTAACAATGGATCTCGAATCGGCATTACAGATTAGCGCATCCGGCCTTAAGGCCAACCGCGCCTGGATAGAGGTAACCGCTTCAAACCTTGCCAACGTAAATACCACCAAGACGGCCAACGGCTTGCCGTACCAGCGAAAAACGGTCATCTACCAGGCCAGCCCCGCCGACGGCTTTCAAGGCGTTTTGGCCTCGGCCATGGGAGGGGATGCCGACAAGGTCAAGGTAGTCGATGTCGTCCCCGACGGCAGCGATTTCAAACAGGTCTATGACCCCGGAAATCCGGATGCCGATCAAAACGGCATCGTCCAGAAGCCCAACATCAACCCGGTTCAGGAAATGGCCAATCTTGTGGATGCCAGCAGGTCCTATGAAGCAAACCTGGCCGCTCTTGAAACCGCCAAAAATTTGGCCATTAAGTCCATAAGCATAGGCGCGGGTGCTTAATAACCAGGAGCAATAGATGCGTATCGAACCGATCACAAACAACCTGTTCGCAAACGGAGCGAGTGCGGCGGCCCCCGAAGCCCGGGAAGGCGCGGCCTCGCCATCCTTTCTCGACGAGTTGAAATCTAAAATCGGCGAGGTGAACAGTCTGCAAAATGGCGCCGACTCGGCGATCCAACACAGCGCGCTCGGCGGGATCGACTCCATCCCCGAGACCATGATCAAGCTCGAAGAGGCCAACATGGGCCTGCTGATGGTGGCCAAGGTCCGCGACAAAGCGCTGGGGGCCTACCAGCAAGTTATGCAGATGCAGTTCTAAACCATCGGGTCGTGTGGCCGCGGGTAGCCGGGCTCTCTTCCAGTATGCCGGTTTGCTGCCGGTCAACCCTTTTGCCGATCGGACGGGCGCATTACTATGAAAAACGTTCTGGAATACCTTCAAAAGCTCCAGGAATATGTCAAGGGCCTCACGCTGCAGCAAAGGATCTCCTATGGGGGAGGCCTCGTGATCCTTATCGGCTCTTTGGCTTTTTTGGCGTACCTAAACAACCGGGTCGACTATGCCCCGCTATTTTCCGGCCTCGCGGAAAGCGACATGGGAGAAATCGTCCAGGCCCTTAAAGCGAAAAAAATTCCTTACCAGGTTACTCAAAACCGCATCGATGTACCCAGGGATAAGGTCTATGAAACCAGGCTCTCACTTGCCGCCGATGGAATTCCGAAGGGCTCGGGCGTGGGCTTTGAGATTTTCGACCACCAGAATCTGGGCACAACCGAATTCGTCCAGAAGATCGACTACCAAAGAGCGCTCCAGGGAGAACTGGCACGAACCATCGATGGTATGAGCCAGGTGCTCGAAACCAGGGTCCACCTGGTCATGCCCGTCGACAGCCTGTTTAAGGACGACCAGAAGCCGGCCACTGCGGCCATTGTGCTCAAGTTGCGCCCGGGCGGCGGCCCCATAAAAGACAAGGAGCTTCAAGGCATAGTCCACCTGGTCGCGGCTTCGGTTAGAGGTCTGCAAGAAGACCGCATTACCGTCATGAGCACTGATGGACGGGTCCTTTTCACTAAACAAAAGGAGGATAAAAACCAGCAGCTATCGGCCACCGAACTGGGAATCAAACGGGGCATGGAAGAAGATTTGAGCCAGAGAATCCAGAGCATGCTCGAACGCGTGGTTGGACCCAACAAGGCAATGGCCAAAGTCGCCGTCGAGCTCAATATGGACCAGGTCCAGATAGCCGAAGACAAATACGACCCGGACAGCGCCGTCATAAGGAGCCAGGAAAGAACGACGGAAAACGCCCATGGGGGAGCCCTCGAAGGGGAGGGTAATCCCGATATCCAGGGGAAACTTTTGCAAAATGCTCCAAAGACAACTTCGGCGCAAAAATCGGGTACCCAGTCTAACCGTCAGACCGAAGTCGTAAACTATGAGATAAACAAAACCAGCAAGCGCATAACCCAGATGCCCGGCAGCATCGACAAACTCACGGTGTCGGTTATGGTCGATGGCACATACAAGCCGGCGCCGGGCCCCGATGGGAAATCCAAAATGGTCTACGTCCCCCGCTCGCCCGAAGAGATAAAATCCATAAAGCAACTCGTGCAAAACGCGGTGGGATACAACGAAGCGCGTGGAGACCAGATAACTGTTGTCAGCATTCCCTTTGTCACCGACATGAGCGGCGGGGACATGGTCAAAGCGGAAAACAAATATCTCCAGTTTTTCCAGTCCTGGCAAAAGGTGATTTTCAACGTCGTGATCGGCGCGCTGGTCTTTTTCTTCGTCATAAGGCCGTTTATGGCTAAATTTCGCCAGACCGGCGAGGAGGCCAAACAACTCCCCGCCCCGGAGGCGGCGACCGGAACACCGGAAGCCAACGCTCTTCTATTCGACTTTCCCGTCGAGCAGATGACGCCCCGAAAAAAAGCGGCCGCCCTGGTTCAGTACGCTCCGGACAAGGCCACCGACATTATTAAACAATGGTTAAGAGACGAGGTGTAGGGACATGGCGGGGGGAAACAATACAAGGCTCATTGGACCAAAAAAAGCTGCGATGGCCCTCCTGGCGATGGGAGAAGAGGCTTCCGCCACGATCTTGAAAAAACTTTCCACCGAGGAAATAAAAGAGCTCTCCGTGTACATGGCCAACCTGGAGGGGTTGAAAAAGGAGGCCTCCGATGAAGTGCTGACGGAATTTTCCTCCCTTTTCAATGTGGAAGGCGGAGTGAACGTCGACGGCAACCAGTTCATCCGCAACCTGCTGCCCTCCGTCATGAAAGGCGACCAGGCAAGCGAGGTTATTTCCAGAATCGATGAGTCGAAACAAAAGACCCCCTTTAAGCACCTAAGAGACGTAGACCCAAAGATGCTCGCGGGGTTTATAAAGGGGGAGCATCCTCAAACCATCGCTATCATCGTTACTCACCTCGATCACGAGAAGGCGAGCCAGGTGCTGGGACATCTCCCCGACCAGCTTCAGTTTGAAATTGTCTCACGGATCGCCAGCCTCGAATCGGTGCCCCCCGACCTGATAATGGAGGTCGATGAGGTGCTCGAAAAAGAACTGACCTCCATGGGGACAAGCGGTCAGCAGATCGGAGGCGTCTCGGTGGTGGCCGAAATTTTAAACCGCGCCGATCGAAGGACAGGAGACAGCATCTTGCAGTTTCTCGATGAGACCGATTCGGATCTCGCCGAAAAAGTCAGGAAACTGATGTTTGTCTTTGAAGATTTGCTGCACGTAAATGACGCCGGGATTCGCGAGTTGCTAAAAGAGGTTCGAAACGAAGAGCTCACCGTTGCTCTTAAAACGGCCTCCGAAGATCTCCGGTCGAAAATATTTAAAAACCTCTCCCAGCGTGCCGCTCAGATGCTCCAGGAAGATATGGCGATGATGGGGCCGGCGCGCCTTAGCGAAGTCGAGAGCTCGCAGCAGGCCATTTTGGTCGTTGCCCGCCGGCTCGAAAAGGAAGGCAAGCTGCTTTTGGCGGGAAAAGATGGCGGAGAGCAGTTTGTCTAATCTGCTAAAAAATAATCCCGACCGCATAGTGGCCTTCGGCTTCCCCGCCATCGGCCGGGGCGCCGGGCAGATCGTGCCCGTCTTGCCCCCCGAAGAGCTGGCGCCCGAACCCGAGGCCGCCCCGCCCGAGGTCTCCTTGGAGGAAATATATCGCCGCAAGCTCCTCGAACTCGAGCGCCAAAGCCAGGAGATCGAAAGGGATGCGTACAGCAAAGGATTTGCACAGGGCGAAAAGGACGGCCTTGACTATGGTCAAAAATCGGTCCAGGTGGTCAGTTCGCAAATCGAGCGGATAGCGCAAAGCATGAAGGCCCTGCCCGCGAAGGTGTTCGAAGATTACCGGGAGTGGCTGATCCGCACAAGCATCGGGATTGCCAGGCAAATCGTAGGCAGGGAAATACAAACGACGCCCGAAATAGTGGCCGATCTTGTCCGCGATCTCATCGGCCAAGCCGAGCAGCACAGCACGCTCACCGTCCATCTAAACCCCAACGACCTGGAGCTGCTGGAAAAAAAGACAGCCGTCGTCCCCCTTGCCGATGGCCCCCAATTTGTTCTAAAAGCCGACAAGGACGTGGAGCGCGGGGGCTGCAGGATTGAGAGCGCGATTCAGTTGATCGATGGATCGATTGTTGCAATGTTTAAAAAAATGGAAAAAGAACTGCTGGAAAAAAGCCGCTCGCAGGATTTATCCCCGGACGCCGTGGCGCCGGGCGAACCGCAATCGGGCGAAATAGAGGGGTAGAAAAACCCATTTTCCCCCCCCCTTTTGGTAACTCTTCTACGACGCTTTGGCGTAAAACCAGGGAGAACAAGCCTTGTCCCCGCTGGAACCGTTTGAACAATCCGATGAGCAGGATTTTTTCGCTCTTCCCGAAGGGGACTATCTGCGCCTTGAGTCCCTCGGGTTTGCAGACCTTGACAGGCGCAGGTTGTGCGACAAATACGGTAAAATCGTTCAACTGACCGGCAACCTCCTGGAAGCTGAAGGGCTCAATGCGGCCATAGGGGATATCTGCAGTGTCGAAGGCGCCCGATTAGAGGGTGGCGCAGAAATCGAGCCCGGAAGTTCGACGGCCGGCGCCCAGCCCCCCGGAATGGTTTTGACCGAAGTTATCGGTTTTAGCGCCAACAGGATCAAGCTAAGCCCCCTTACCCATCTAAACGGAGTCCGCCCCGGGGGGCTGGTGAAAGTCGAGGAGGCCGCCGACGCTATTTTGGCCTCCGAGCACATGTTGGGGCGAGTCTTCGATGGTCTGGGGCAACCGCTCGATTCCGGACCCCCGATTGTATCCGGTACGCCCTACTCGCTAAACGGAAAGGTTTCCAATCCACTGGAGCGCCCCTTGATCGAAGACCAGCTCGACCTGGGGGTACGATGCATAAACGCTCTTCTTCCCATTGGCAAGGGGCAGAGAATAGGCATTTTCGCCGGCTCGGGGGTCGGAAAAAGCACCCTGCTGGGCATGATGGCCAGATATACCGCCGCCGATGTCAACGTGATCGCCCTCATCGGAGAACGTGGCAGGGAAGTAAACGAATTTCTAAAAAACGATCTGGGCCCGGAGGGGATAAAGCGTTCGGTAATAATAGCCGCCACCTCCGACCAGCCGGCCACCGTGCGCCTGAGAGCGGCCTACCTGGCATGCGCTCTTTGCGAATTCTTTCGGGACCTTGGAAAAGACGTTCTTTTCATGATGGATTCGGCCACCCGCCTCGCCATGGCCGCCCGTGAAATTGGCCTTGCCGCGGGCGAGCCCCCGACCACCAAAGGGTACACTCCGAGTGTCTTCAGCCTGCTGCCAAGGATTTTGGAAAGATCGGGCAAGTTCGAAAAGGCATCCATTACGGGCATCTATACCGTCCTGGTCGAAGGCGACGATATGGAAGAACCCGTTGCCGACACCCTTCGCTCCATTCTCGACGGCCACATTGTTCTGGACAGGGATTTGGCCCAAAGAAGACATTTCCCGGCGATCGACATCCTTAGGAGCGTCAGCCGATTGACGGGGCGACTTCTATCGGAGAGAGAAAAAGAACTTGTTTCAAGATTTATTCGAATCCTTGCCGATTACAAAAACTCCGAAGACATGATCCGCATAGGCGCCTACGCCCGCGGCTCGCACAAGGAAACCGATTACGCGATCGATATGATCGATCGGGCCAATGAATTCCTGATGCAGCAGGTCGCCGACAGAAGTCCCGTTGAGGATTCCTTGGCGGCGCTCGAAAATCTTTTGGCGTAACGCCTTCGGGAGAGCTCGGATGCCATTTCAGTTTCGCTTTAAATCCCTCGTAAAACACCGCGACTTCCTGCTTCGCGAAGCCAGGGGGGCCCTTGGGGCCGCCCAGTCGGCCAAAATGAAGGTCGAATCCGAGATCGAGCAATTGAGGCAAGCCCTCCACCGGGAATCGACGCAGTTTGAAGACCAACAGCGCGAAGGGATCTCTTCGGGCAGATACGGCTATTTCAAAGAACACCTTGCCCTTCTTGAACTGGAACTGCGGCAGTTGCTGGTGAAGCTGGAGAAAGCCTCCGCCGAGGTGGATACGCGCAAGCTGGCCGTGGTTGAGTGCGATAAATCGGTCAAAACCCTTGAAAGTATCGAAACGCGCGACCGGGAGTTGTATAAGCTTACCCTCCTTCGCGAAGAACAGAAAAAACTCGATTATGCCGCCGTTTTGATCGCACACCGAAAAACGGTCGATAAAGGAGGAAATCCATGAAGGGGGGCAAAACCGGTTCCAACCTGCTCACACTGACACTTTGCGCCCTTATCGCGCTCCTGGTTCTCAAACTGGGCCTTACGGTCATCGGGGCGCTCCACACTCCCCCCGTGGTAAGGCTCTCCGTTCCCGAAGCAATGGCCAGGGAGCAAAGTCCGCAAAAAACCGTAAAAAAGCCCAAGCCTGCGGCCCCGGCCCCCAGGGCGTCAAAGCGGGTCGAATCGACAGGCGATCTTCGCCGGCAAGCCGATCAAATCGGCAAACAGCAAGAGGCGCTAAAAGAGGAACAAAAACAACTGGAGAAATTAAAAAAGGACGTCCAGCAAAAAATCGACAAGCTCCTTGCCCTGCAAAAGCAGGCCATGCAGGCTCAGGGAAAGCAAAAGAGCGCCAAGGACTCCCAGGTCCAGGGGCTGGTCAAAATTTATAGCACGATGAAGCCCAAACAGGCGGCATTGCTTATGGGAAGCCTTGACGACGGCCTCGTAAAAAATATTATTGCGATCATGCCCCCGGACAAGGCGGCCTCTATCCTGGCGTTAATGGACGTAAAAAAAGCGGCCAAAATCTCGGAAGCCCTCTCGGGCCAGTAAATCGAAATTGGCTTGCAAACCCCACGGCCGGCGCAGTAATCTGGGAAAGGCTTCGGGTAGACAGGGGGGAGGGAGGAGATGGAGGGGAAAACGGGGCAAAGCCGCTGCATCTCCAGGGTTTTTAGCGCCTGCGCGGCAATTTTTTCCCGCCTGTTTCCCCTGCTATTGTCCGCCCTGTTGCTGTCCGGATGCGGCCATGGAACGCCGGTCTGCCCCTATCCGCCCCGCCCCGCGCGCCATGGGCGGTTCCACAGACGCGCGAGGACTCGCCCCCCTCTACCCTCGAAGGTGATCCTGCCAAGGGTCGCCTACTTTGACGCCCCGAGAACGATTTTTCATCAGGTGGGACCGGGGGAGTCGATCCCGCGGATTTGCCGTATGTACGGCCTTTTGCCCCAAACCGTTCGCAGGGAAAATGGACTGGGGCAAAAAGGGGCTCTTCGCACCGGGCAAGTGCTGATCCTGCGCGATGTAAAAACTATCCGCTACGTCCTGAACCTTTACCGGACCAGACCGTGGAGCTACATCATCGTTCACCACACAGCAACCGATGCCGGAGACGCGGGCACCATCGAGCGGGCTCACCTCCAGCGGGGTTTCTGGAACGGCATCGGCTACGACTTTGTAATCGACAATGGAACCATGGGAAAAGGTGACGGAGTTATCGAAATGTCTCCTCGCTGGCTAAGGCAGGAAGACGGCGCCCACTGCAAGGCCGATGACATGAATCGAAGGGGGATAGGGATTTCTCTTGTTGGAAACTTCGACGTGGAGAAGCCAAGCCGATACCAGCTCCAATCTTTGGCTTACCTCATCTACATTCTCCGCCACTATTATCATATCCCCCCCTCCCACATTATGGGCCACGGGCAGGTGCCGGGGGCCCGGACCGACTGCCCGGGGAAACTTTTCCCAATGGATTTTCTAAAATGGGCCGCCCAAAGATAAGGCCCCCGCTCATTTTCCTTATCACAGTATCTACTTAGGTCCCCCCTCCTTGTTTTCAATGCACCCAGGCCGGTGAATCTTCCTGCGTCATCCCTGCGTGGATAGGCGGGGGCGATTGTTGCCGAGAATTTCCCATCCGCGATGGAAACCGGTTGTATTGCTGCCCGGTGTCAAGGTTTTGCGGCGGCGACTGGCCGGTTGCTTGCGATCCTGCCCGATAGGGATCGAATTGGTCCGCAGCAAATACAACTTGGCATTTAGCCGATACGCATCCAGCCGCCATAACCACGGCGAGGGCCAAAACGAGGGCAAACACGTAAGCGATGTTTTTCATTTTGCCTCCTGTTGAAAACTGAAACCTTGAAGAAATGTGGGTAGGAAAGCAAGGCCGTCTGCACTACCCGGTCCCGAACACAGGGTATCCCGAGAGGGCGCAGCTTGCCATTGGCTTTGGGTATGTAGACACGGCGCACCGGGAGAGGCCGGTAGTTGCGGTTTCTGAGTTCTTCCCCGATTTTGG
>JARLHO010000063.1 GCA_031292215.1 Syntrophobacteraceae bacterium
CATTAGATCGGGACGTCCTCTTTTGCATGCTCAAAGTAGTTTTCACGGCTTTTCCTTCCCCGCCCTCTACTCTAAATTATCTGGGGGAAAGTGTCTCAGTTATATTGACACAGAGGGTGTTCGCACTAGCTGTTGATATTCGCAGCAACCCTTTCTGGCTGGGTATTTACCGGAACACTGCCGATTTCAGCCAAGCCTCGAGGACGGGCCATCCCCGGTCATCTTCAACACTTATTGCGAACAGAGCCTACTTCTTTACTTCTTTACTTCTTTACTTCCTTACTTCCTTACTTCCTTGCTCCTCTGCTTCTCTGCTTCTCTGCTTCTCTGCTTCTCTGCTTCTCTGCTTCTCTGCTTCTCTGCTCCTTCGCTCCTTCGCTCCTCTGCTCCTTCGCTCCTTCGCTCCTTCGCTCCCGGGCGCCCACCAGTTCCAGTCGCCGAGCAGCCGCATGGTGGCCGGAACCAGGAGCGAGCGCACGATCGTTGCGTCCACGACCACGGCTATGCCCATTCCGACGCCCATCTCCTTTACGGTCGTAATGTCCGCAAATCCAAAGGTAAAGAGCACCAAAGCCATGATCGCCGCAGCCCCGGTAATCGTTTGGCCGGTCCGCTCCAACCCCGCGGCCACCGCCCGGGTGTTGTCGCATCCCCGCTCGTATTCCTCGCGCACCCGACTAAGCAGTATCACCTCGTAGTCCATCGAGAGGCCAAAGAGGACGCAAAACATGATTATCGGCGTCATCGACTCGATGGGCCCCGGCGTAAAGTGAAGAAAAGTCGCCAGATGTCCGTCCTGGAAAATCCAGACAAGGGCGCCATAAGAGGCGCTAAGCGAGAGCATGTTCATCAAAACAGCCTTTAGAGGGAGCAAAACGGACCGTAGCAGCAAAAAGAGCACGAAGTAGGTGGCAAAAACAATAAACCCGATCACCAACGGCGAGTTCTTCTTGACCGCATCAGTAAAATCGGCCTCAAACGCGCTTTCCCCCGTAACCATGAGTTTGCCGCCAACCCGAGGATGCGACTCGCGGATCGCGCGGACGAGCGCAAGCGCCTTTGAACCGGCCTCAGGCAGGGATGTCTGAACGACAACCATTACGATGTTCTCGCCAACCATCTCTTTTAGAATGCGCTGCACACCCTTGGGCAGTGGTGGGGTCGGCGGCGTGAACATGTCCACATATTGCCCCCTGCTGATGGAAGGATCAAGGTCCACGATGCTCTTCACCTCGTTTACGCCGGGCAGCTTTGCAAGCCGGCGACTCAGATCGTAGAGTTGCTCCACGTGTTCGACGCTAAGCGGTGTGTAACTCTTCGGGTACCGAATCACCACGATGACCGGGTTGGTGTCTACTTTTCTAAATTCCCCGCGCAAAAGCTCCATGCCCCGACGGGACTCGGCCGTTCGAGGCAGTCCCGCGCCGACGTTTGCACCAAGTCGGATATGGAGGAACGGAAGCCCAAGCAGGATGAGACAAAGAGATGCCGACACCAGCACCTTCCAGGGATGAGCCATCACCATGATCGCCAGGCGAGGCCAGAACCAGCCGCTGCGGCCGGTTTTATCGCGATTTACAAAAGGAACCCTCAAAGAGTCCACCCGGGGCCCCAAAACGGCCAGCAAACCCGGTATGAAGGTCATCGCGTAGGCTACCGCCAATAGTACCGCGATCGCGCCCGCAAGGCCCAGGGAGCCCACAGGGCCAAGCCCCAGGAGCAACATGCCAAGAAGGCCGATAGCGACCGCAACTCCCGAAAACAAAATGGCGCGCCCCGTTGTGGCCATGGTGGACGCAAGCGCCTCAGCCACCGGGCTAAGGCCAACTTGCTCGCGAAACCGGCTCAAGATGAAAAGGGAGTAGTCGATGGCAACGCCTAGCCCGACCATCACGACAACGTTTTTCGAAAATGCCAGCACGGGGGTGACCCGGGCCAGCAAAATCGAGCCGGCCATGCCCGCGGTTACCGCCAGAAGTCCTGCTGCAAGCGGCAGAGCCGCTCCCACAAAAGAGCCGAACACAAAAAGCAGGAGCAGCCCCACAAGGGGAAGCACCCGCATTTCGGCCTGTTTGGCATCCTTTTCCGCAAAAACGGTTAGATCGTAGCTGCTCGGCAATGGTCCAAAAGCCACCACCTCCAGTGTATCGGAATGCACCCTGGCGCGCAGCGCGGGATAAATTTTCATTGCAAGCCTGGTCTGAGTCGCGCCGTAATCGCTGATTTCCACCGTAGCGATCATGCTGTGGCCATCCACTGAAATGTCTCGACGCTCCAGCTTCGCGCCGTCGTAGGCGGTGCGTATCGATTGGACGAGCGGATCCCCTCGAAGCGGCGCCAATGCTTGCTCGACCCCGGCCTTAAACTCCGGATCCCCGGCCTTAAGAGAAGGACTTCGAAAAATCAGACCAAAGGAAGGATAGGATGGGGGCAGTTCTTTTTTCATCAGGTCGAGCGCCCGGGCAGACTCGCTGTTGGCTACGACCGCCACCGCTTCGAGATGTCCGCCTTCATACGCCAGCCAGGCGGCTGGAACCAGGGAAAGCACCGAAACGACCACTACCCACCAGCGGAAACGGTAAACCCACCGTCCCCAGGACGCCAGCATGAGCATATCCTTTTTAACCGTTATCTCAGATATTTAACCTCTACGCTCAACTTTTGCGCGAAGCATTCCGAGCAGGCCGTCAAAGGATTCTCTAGAAAGGATCGAGGCGATTTGGGCCCGGTAGTTTTGATCGTAGCTGATTCCCTGGACCACCACATCGTAGATTCTCCACCGCCCGCTTTCATTTTGCAGTCGATAGTCGATCGGAATATTTTCGCCCTTTGAGAGAAAGTGCGTCTTTACAGTGGCGAAGTTTCCGTCGACTGTCTGGGAATCATAGAATATCTGCTGGTTGTGGTAGTTCTCCATGCGATCGATATAAGTGTTAAAAAGAAGCCTTTTAAAAAGCCGGGCGAACTCCTCGCGTTTCTCGGGGGTTTGTTGTTTCCAGGGATAGCCAAGGGCCATTTTCGACATTTGATCGAAGTCGAAATAGTTGCTGACAACCGTTAGGATCTCCCCTTCTCTTTGCCGTAAGGTTGGTCCCTGGCCCGCTTTGGACTCGCGTAGAATCGAGAGCACCTTTTGTGTTCCGCTCCGTATGACTTCCATCGGGCTCGCTCCGGCAGCCCAAGACGATCGCGGAAAGAGGAGCAATATTACAAGAAATGACAATTTTACGAAAATCCCGTATCCCTTCGATTGCAGCCTCACTGTGATTTCCTCCGGAGTTAATCGATTATTCCGGTAAATCAACCATGGCTTCTCGCCTCCAGGGTCTGTCCTTGCGACGGTACGGACGCCCTTCGCATTCTTAAGGATAGGATAAGCACCGGGGACTGCTGAAAACAGCGCAAATCGAGCACCTTTTTCGGGTTGACTCGAAAGAATTATGTGTATACGCATACAGAGTTGCTGCCCATTCCATCCGAAATTCGCCCTACGGTCGGCGCCCTTGCGGCCAGGGGATGGAATTATGCGGCCGGAAAGCTTTTAACCGGAATGAGACAAATGGCTGATAACCAAAAAATACTCGACCCGCAAAAATGTATGGAGATAGGGCGCAGTTGCGCCTGCTACAACTTGCGCCGGGCGGCCCGCGCCACCACACGGCTCTACGACGACTGCCTAAAACCCAGCGGTCTGAGGACCACTCAGTACTCGGTGCTCATGGCGGCCAAATTGCGCGGGCCGATCACACTGACCAAGCTGGCGCAGATAACGGTCACCGAGCGCACGACACTTACGCGAAACCTGACGGTTCTCGAAAAGAAGGGGCTGGTGCTAATCGAGGCGGGAAAGGACAGAAGAGAGCGCCGGGTGAGCATTACCGAACAGGGCGAGGAGGCCCTTATTGCCGCCATACCTTTGTGGGAAGCAGCCCAGGCGCATATCGAGCAGGGACTGGGCCGCCAACGGGTCGGCGCCCTCCTGGGGGATCTATCCGCGATAATTTCGATTTCCCGCACTCCTTCCTGTCCCCCCTGGCGCCCCGGTAAACCATGAAATACTTCGCAGCCCCCCGACCCATTCCCTGAGTTGCGCTTCCAGTGGAAGGTGCTTACCTCAATTTCCATCGAAACACGCTTTTTCCGCGGATTTTTCCACGTGGCAGGCGCCCCTTCGAGAGGACGAATAGAGTGAAAAAACTCGGGTTGAAACTAAGCGGATGTCTTTTGATAGTACTGGCGCTGATTGCAAATGGTGCGCAGGCCGCAGCCGAGGAGCCCGCCTCGCCCGCCCGGCAGCTTCTTACAGGCTTTACGGCCATCGCCACCGGCCAGAGCACCCGGTTGACGGTGATAAACGTATCGGGGGAAAGCGGTCTTTCTTCGGAGCCCGTCTTTGTCGAGCTTACCCTCTACGATGCGACGGGATCGGTTCTGGCGCGACTTCACCCACCCGACCCGTGTCTTGCGGGCCAGTCCTATAATGTCGTGTGGGTTAACCCGGGAGCTTCGGCAAACACCCCCCGGTATCTGCGGGCGGAGATAAAAGTCTGGCCCGCAACCGACCTTTGGTCGTTTCAGTCGGTCTTTGTCAAGGGGAGCCTCGAAACGATAGGCGCGGATGGAACGACCAAAGTTTGGTATCAGCCTAATGCATTTGTCCCGGCCCTTTCCGCCCTTTTCCCTCCCCATCCCGTCTACCCGCTCCTGCCGGGCCTGGTCTATGCCGCCCCGCGCCAAGCGCTCGTCTACTCGCTCTTTCCCCCCGAACCGGCGGTTTCCCCCTGCGTCCCGACAGTCACGTGGGTGGACGCCCGGGGAAACCCGGTCGTATCCGCACAGCCGCCAAACGCGGAAATCCCTGCGGCCCCGCCCGGTTCTTCGAATTCACAGACGCCCTTTTTCTTTTCCTTTACGCCGACTTCGCCGGGTCAGTACCGTCCGATAGTATCGTTTGCCGCCTGCGCAAACACTCCGGGACCCTCCAATTTTATTGCCTCCGAAATGTTACTGGATACCTCTACGGGCAAAGTCGCGGTCCAGTGGCCCGTGGGCCCCGGGTTCCCGCCTCTGCCGCTCTCAAACAGGACGCAGCCCGAAGTTGGCGATCGGGGCCCGATCGGGCGCGTTTCCGGTGTAGACTTTACAAATTGACAGTACCAAACGCCATGCGCCCTTTTACTCCCCGGTAAAAACCGGCGGCCTTTTTTCCAAAAACGACCGGACTCCCTCTTTATAGTCGTGACTTTCAAAGACCAGTCTTCTTAGCCCCTGGACCCGTTCGAAAACATCCGGCGGGATGGGGTGCGCGCCGGCAAGCAGGTTGAACTGCTCTTTTATGACCGAAACGGCCAGAGCGGAACGAGACGCCATGCGCCGGGCAAGATCCATCGTAAAATCCACGAGCTCCCCGGACTCCACCAGGTGATTGAGTATGCCGACCCGCTCGGCTCTATCCGCCATGACCGGTTCGGCGGAAAAAAACATCTCTTTTGCGATATTTAACCCCAGCCGGTTTATAAAATGCAAAATTCCGCTTGCATTATAGGGCAGCGCAAGCTTTGTGGGGGTGATGGCAAAAGAAGACGTTTCGTCGCCAACGACTATATCGCAGGTCATAACCAGGTCGCAGGCGCCCCCCCAAACGGAGCCGTGAACCATTGCGATCACCGGACCCGGGTACCCTTGCACCTCGCGCATCAACTCCTGGAGAGATTCGGTGTAACAGAAGGGATCGTAGGTCGAAAGGGCCAGCTCCGTCACATCGATTCCCGCAGACCACACGGAACAGCCCTCTTGGGCCCGCAGGATCACCGAGGGGACTTTTCGCTCCTTACAGTCCCGTAGCCCCCCCAGGATGCCGCTAACCAGGCTGCGGCTAAGCGCGTTGCGATTCCCGGGATTATTCAGGCGGATGATCCCAACATTGTCAATGATTTCACAAGCAACAGACGACATCGTATAAATCCCCTTTTCTTTGGCTGAAAATTTCTTATATAGTAAGCGCCCTGCGATGGGAAACACAGACTTTTGCGTCCCTCCGGCGAAAACGCGTGGCGCAACCATGCTGAGGGCGGATCCTGCTTCGCGTCGAACAATTTTTTTCACTTGACAGAAATAATGGCTGGGATATGATCACGATGCAGCTATATTATAGCTGAGACGTAGCGCCCTTAATTCGTTGAGGTGCTTTTTGCAACGTCACTGCGCCGGGAGGAACTATCGGTTTTTGATGCCCCCCCGATAGTACTTTCCGGTTTATCAGCGTGACTATGAGGAGAAGATAAGGCATGAGATACGCCGAGACGGGATACAACCTGGAAATCGACTTAACAACGGGCAGCATTGAACGTGTGGAAACCGACCCGAAGATGATGGAACTCCACCTGGGAGGTCTGGGGACCAGTGTAAAGCTTCACTGGGACAGGGTCGGCCCCGAAGTCAAGGCATTCGATCCCGAAAACCTGCTGATATTTAGCACCGGACTGCTTTGCGGAACCCCGGCATTTAGCGCCAACCGCACTCTTGTCAGCTTTATTTCTCCCCAGACCGGCCTGCTGGCCTATCCGATGATGGGGGGGTTCTGGTCCTCGGAGCTAAAGTATGCGGGCTACGATAAAGTAATTATTCGCGGCAAGTCCCCGAAGCTCGTCTATATCTGGATTCACAACGACAAAGTGGAAATCCGCGACGCCTCCTCTCTTAAAGGCAAAGGGTCGATTGAAACCCAGGAGCTCATAAGAGAAGAGTTAAAGGACCCCGCGGCGCAGGTGGCAGCGATTGGCCTGGCCGGTGAAAACCGGGTGTTTGTCGCCTCGATCGAGCAGTCCAGAGGGAGCTCGGCCCGGGGCGGGGGCGGCGCGGTCATGGGAGATAAGGGGCTAAAGGCGATAGCGGTTCGCGGCACAAAGGACGTAAACATTGCGCACGGCGCGGAGTTTATGCTCCTGGTGCAGGATATGAAAAAATTCATAAATAACCGCAAAGAAAATCCCATAAAGGAAGTCATGCCCATCATGTCGGGCCTCGGGTCGCCGCAGATGATGCAGCACATCGATGAAAAGTGGCATACCGAAAGCTTTGCGTGGGGAAACGCCAGGGAACGCCGCAAGAACTTCTGGACCCCGGAAATCAATGAGAACTGGACCAAGAGCCAGACAAAGGCGATAAAGCGTTTCATAAGCTGCTTTAATTGTCCGCAGCAGTGCGGGGCCTTGATTTCCCACGAAGACGTCCCCCCCTACATGATGAAGTGCTTCTCGAAGCTCACCTATGCGATGGGCGCCTATGTAGACGACCTCGATTTTACCTGGAAAATCTGCCGGCGGGCTTTTGAGTATGGACTCGATTCTTTTTCCACCCCGCAGATCCTGGCATTTGCCGTCGAACTCTACGAAGCCGGAATACTTACCGACAAGGACTTCGAAGGGTGCCCAACCGATAAGGAAGGCAGATTCTTCTGGCTTCTAGACAGGGTGGCCCACCGGGAGGGGATAGGCGACTACCTGGCCGACGGCATCTACTGGGCGGCCCGAAGGATCGGCAAGGGGGCGGAAGCCTTCGATCACAATACGACAAAAAAACACGAGCAGATGAACATAAAGCTTGGAATGTTCGACCCGCTCTATTTTCTGATGTTTGCCACAAATGAAAAGATCAGCATAACGCAAATCGAGGGCAACTGGCCCCAGGCGCCTTTTGCCACCAGAGAGGCCAGGGAATCGTTTGTAGCCGACTGGCCGCAGCTTCCCGACGAAAAGTTCAAGAAATATTTCCTCGATTGGGAACCCCGTGGAGAATTTGCCAATCCCTATTACCCCACCCCCCAAATCGCGAGCGAAATCGTCGACTGGATGGAAATGCTCCACAATATCGACGACGCCCTCGGGCTGTGCGCCGGCATGGGGTCGTTTTGCTTCAAGCCGGCCTATCACATACACAATTATCCGAAATTCATCTCCGCTGCGACGGGCATGGATATCGATGAAGACGCCCTCAAAAAAATAGCCAACAGGAGCCGAAACCTGCACCGGGCGTTTAATAACCGGCAAGGCATGACAAGAGCTGATGAGAAGCCGCCTCAAGACCACTGGAAACACAGATTTCCGGAGTACGAAGAACAACTTCTCACGACCTATTACGAGTTCAAGGGATGGAATTCCAACGGCATCCCCACCAGGAAAAGACTGCATGAACTCGATTTGGACTATGTTGCCGACGACTTGGAGCAAAGAGGGATTTTAAAAGATGGCCAAGATTAAAAAAACGATCAAGACTATCAAGGTTGATGCCGACAAGTGCAACGGCTGCAGGGCATGCGAGGTGTTTTGTTCCGCTTATCACTCCGAGCCCAAATACAGCAGTATCAATCCGGCGAGATCCCGCATCCACGTGACCACGCACCGGCTAAAGAACATCTGGCTCCCGGTGTTTGCGGGCGAATATACCCCGGCCGAATGCATGGGCAGAGACAAGTACATAATCGATGGCAAGGAATACGACGAGTGTAGCTTCTGCAGGGCGGCGTGCCCGTCCCGGGACATGTTCAAGGACCCCGATTCGGGGCTTCCGCTAAAGTGCGACATGTGCGAAAGCGACCCGCCCCTATCCGAGCCGATGTGCGTCCAGGCGTGCCTCAATGAGGTCCTTATCTACCAGGAACGGGTGGAGGAAGTCGAGGAAGTGGCCGAGCAGAGCGAAATACAGACAGGACTCGATGCTCTGGTCGATAAACACGGCTTCCAGAAGGTCATAGACGCCATTGCCCTTATGGCCAACAAGGGTTAGTGGGAAAGTCTATGAGAAGACAGACAGAGCATGTCAAGCAGTTAAAAAGCATGTACTCCCGGGAGGACGCACGGCTCAAGGGGCCTCCCGGCTGGGAGAAACTTCCCCTTTTTTGGTTTCTCCTCTTTCTGTCGTATAAGTGCACGAGGCGGTGCAAATTCTGCTACAGTTTCAACCAGGTTGGCGACGGAAGTCCGACCGAGATGGACGAGAGAACCTTTGACCGTCTTCTCGACTGGATTCCGCAAGTCTGGAAGGCGAATAACGTCAAGGTAAATTCCGTTGGCTTTCTTGGTGGAGAACCCCTGCTAAGGACCGACCGGATCCGGAAGGTGATGGATTCGGTCTATAAAAATACGGACGGCATGCAGGGCTATCTCTACACCAACGGCGATCTGATAGATTCGGTCAATTGGGATGACCTCGAAGACATCCAGTGGATCTCGACAAATATTACCGATATCTCCATAGATGAGCTTTCGCACCGAATGGATGTGGTGCGTACGAGGTCGAATGTTATAAACCAAACGGTTGTGGCGACCCTGGACGATTTCAACCTGGATAGAATTCTCGATGTCACCCGGTTTGGAATAGAAAACGGCTATCGCCTCAGGTATTACAGGGATTTATTTAGAGGTATCGATAGCGAATATCACGAAAGGCTTCGGGTTAAATATCACGGGCTTTGCGATTTATTGGAACAATACATCGACAAAGGCTACTCCGTCCATACCACATTTCTACTAGATACTCTTGTCCCGTCGTGGAACCACGACTCTTCTCCCTACCCGTGCGGGAAAAGGATCGCGAAGGTAAATCCCGACGGGAGCTTCGGGCCGTGCATAAGAAACCAGAAGTTTAAGACCGGGACTATTTTCGACCCCGATCCCCTGGAAAAATTGCAGTCCAGTACGTTCCACTACGATTTTGCAAGTCCCAACGCCCCGGCCGAATGCAAAGAGTGCGCGGTCAGGGCCGTCTGCCAGGGAGGCTGTCCCAACGACCGACTGCTCCTGACCGGGACCGTTTCGGGCAAATCTCTCATGTGCGAAATACATAAGGAAATCATCCCGAGGCTAAATAACCTCGATAAACTGCAGGCGGGCCGTCGCGTACCCGGGGAGCCATCCGTTGCTTTCCCACCGGTGTAAATAAAGGGAAACGGCCGGCCAACTCCTGACAATTACCCACCCGTGCGCCCATTTACCCCTTTGCGCAGATTCTCATAAAGCGGCTTGGCTTCAACCCTCCCCTTTTCGCACTGACGCGCAAGAAGGGGCTTGACTCAATCGCCCCCCCTTTTTTGCAAAGCTGCCAATTACCCACACATGCGCCCACTTACCCCTTAGCGGAGATTTGCAGGAAGGGGCTTGGCTCGATCGCCCCCCTTTTTTGCAAAGGGGGGTTGGGGGGATTTCGTCTCTATTCGTACAGCACGGATAAAACTCCGTCCATGTTCTTAAGACTATCGAGGTCGGAAAACCTGAGTACGGATAACCATAAATTTGCAAGGGCCTTATCTCTGCAGCAATTCCCGCAGTGCCGGAAAATCTGCTCAGGACGTAACTGGGGGTTATGAGCTTTCGTAAACGCGACTTCAATTTTGAGGGGCTCCCTCAAAAATACTTCTGAAGGCCGTGTATTCCCGTGTATTCGTGCTGGACATCCCCGCCGGACTCTGGCATGTTATGTTGCCATGAGTCCGAGACG
>JARLHO010000064.1 GCA_031292215.1 Syntrophobacteraceae bacterium
CGGGAGACGACGGCCGGTCGAAAGGGCTGCGCCTTCGGACGCCCGATTGGCGAAGCCTCTTATTGCTTCCTTCTCCGTCCACGCGGGGGCAGGTTCTTTTTCAGAGCGGAGGCAAAGTTTAACTCGGCGGTGAACGGTTACGCTTTAAAAACTCAAATCGATTGGCGGTGGAGCGGGCGGTCAATGAGAGCGCGGGACAGAATGGCGCCGTGGTCTACCTTGCCCGCAGCAACATCATACTCCCGCGCGCGATAACGCCTGCCTTCCGGATCGCCACTGCCATTCTTTTTTGCGTTTACACCCTGATTGCCTTCGAACACCTGCACCGGACTCCGTCGGCACTTTCAGGGGCGGCCCCGATGCTTGCCGTCAGCTACACGGCGGGCACCTTCAACCCCGATTACCGGATTCTCGATTTCGGCGAAGCCATGCATGCCATAGATCTTAACGTCATCTTTCTTTTGATGGCCATGATGATCATCGTGGGGGTCATGAAGAAAACGGGCGTTTTTCAGTGGATGGCCTATAAATCCTACCTGATGGCCGGTGGAAACGTATTTGTCCTGGCTTCGGCGCTTATGTTGGTCACGGCCGTTGTCTCGGCGTTTCTAGACAATGTGACGTCGACGCTTCTTATCATTCCGGTCACAATCGAGATTGCCCTGACGCTAAAGATCAGCCCTGTGAGCTTGCTTATCCCCGAAGCGTTTGCTTCAAACATCTGTGGGACGGCCACGCCGATAGGAGATCCTCCCAATATCATGATCGGGTCTTATGTCGCTCCTTATGCTGGTAAGCCGTGAAGATATCGTGGAAACGATAGAGCATGAGATCGAATGGCCGACGCTCATTTTCTTCATGATGTTGTTCGTTGTGGTGGCCGGGGCTGAACAAGCGGGGTTTATTCAGGTGCTGGCCGACTGGGTCAAGGAGTTGTCCAAAGGCTCTCTTGTCGTGGCCATATCGATGGTCCTGTGGGTATCGGCCCTGGCTTCGGCAATTATCGACAACATTCCCTTTACGGCAACGATGCTCCCCATTGTGGCCTATCTCACCACGGCGATCCCCCGGGGCCCGAGGGGGGGGTGCTCTGGTGGGCGCTCTCTCTTGGCGCCTGCCTGGGCGGAAATGGCACCATGATCGGGGCAAGCGCCAATGTCGTCATGGTGGGCATGGCCGAGAAGGCCGGATATCCCGTGACGTTCAAAGAGTATTTCAAGACCGCTTTTTTCCCGACGATCATCTCGATCATCCTGCCAGGGCGCCATACTTTTGGGACATCCCAATCTGGTATTCAATCCATTTTACGGGCTCGTACCGCACAGCCTTCTCTACCCGATGGTCCTGCTCTCCACCATGGCGACCGTTATCGCCTCGCAGGCGATGATAACCGGGGTGTTTTCTTTGACGCAGCAGGCCGTCCAGATGGGGTTTTCCCCCCGTGTGCACGTCGTCCACACCTCCGCGGAAGCACAAGGGCAAATTTACATCGAGAAGATCAACCTGGCTCTCATGGCGGCCTGCATCGGACTGGTGCTCGTTTTCAGAGAATCGAGCAGGCTTGCGGGCGCCTACGGCATTGCCGTGACAGCCACAATGGGAATCACTTCGATACTGTATTTCTTCGTTGCAACGCGTGTCAGGCGTTGGCCGCTTTGGAAAGCCCTGCCGATTGTCGCAATTTTTCCAGCTTTCGATCTTTCCTGCTTTGGAGCAAATCTACTGAAAATTCTGGATGGGGGCTGGTTCACCCTGGCGATGGCCCTGGCGATTACCATCGCCATGGTCACCTGGCGGGACGGACGGACCGAACTCTCCCACAAGATGGTGAGCGCCGGTTTGCCCATGGAGATTTTCATGAAGGATATCGCGGCGCACAATCCCGTTCGGGTGCGGGGAACGGCGGTTTGTATGACTGTTTCGCCCAGTGGGGTCCCGCACCATTTGCGCCATAACCATGTGCTCCACGAGAGGGTGATCATTCTTTCCATACGAAAGTCCCTGTTCACCTTCATGTCCCGTAATGCTCAGACCCCGATGACCTATTTCGGCCTTCCCCCGAACCGGGTGGTGGAAATCGGCGTACAGGTCGAGTTATAGCCGGCCTTGGCGAGTTTTTTTAATCCGGTTGATTTTTGCCGGATCTTTTGCCGGGAGGATTTCATCGGAAAATGTCTAACGACCGGGAGTCGATAAAGCCCAGCACAGTTTTGCCCTGGTTTATATCTCTTATTCTTGTTTTCGCATTGATCTTGGTCGTAGTCAAACGGCGCGGCGGGCAGGTCGGGGTTTTTGAGACGATCGTGCGCGAAAATGAGATCGTGTCGACCATGAGAATAAATCTTCTCCGGGCGGCGGAGGCGGAGAAAAGCGCGGTAATGGCGGTAACCGACGAGCAATCGCAGCGATTTGCCGACCAGGCGCGCCTTGCCACCGCCAATGTGGATAAGGCCCGCAAGCAGCTTGCCCCTCTTATCGAGCAGGATGACTCGGCCCGGGAAACGGCCCTTATCGAAGAGTTTGACAGGTGCTGGGCGAAGTTTCAAACTCTCGATCAACTCCTTCCGGGCCTTGCCGTACAAAACACCAATCTGCATGCAACAAATCTTGCTCTTACGAAGGGCGCCCGGGCGGTAAGAGATCTGGAGCGAAATCTGACCCGGCTAATCGGTCCCGGCACGGCTCAGGGCCGAGATGTCCGCATGGTCAGGTTGGCTTACCAGGCTGTTGTCGCCGGCCTAAAAATCCATGATCTCTATGCTCCGCACATTGACGCGGAAACCGACGAGCAGATGGATATAATCGAAACGGAAATCGAGGCAAACGAGAAAATCCTCTCCGATTCCATGAATGAGCTTGCCGGTTCCATAAAAGGGGGCGGGGGGGACGCCTTACAGGATGCAACGGCAGATTGTGCTGAGTTGGAAGAGGTAACAAGGGAAATAATCGATCTTTCACGGGAAAATACGAGCATTAAATCCCTTAAGCTCTCGTTGGGCAAAAAACGGCCGATCACCGCTCAGTGCGATGAAATCCTTCGGGTTTTCCAGGAGTTTATTAGAAGCAGAGGCACAAAGGCCACGGGGTGAAACGCTGGTCTAAAAAGTATCGCCCCTTATGGCCCCCCGGGCTGGTATTTACCACCTCCGGCTTCCCGGCCGGCGCGCTCAGCGCTCCACGGGGCGCAAAAGCGCAACTGGAATGATTCACCCCTTTGAACAAAAGGGGGGGCGATTGAGCCTGGCGGGTGCGTTGGCAGGCGATGAGTTCCAGCCCCCGCACTTCAATGCTGTTGTTTTACGGAAAATCATGCGGGAATCTGGAATCGGGCGTCGCCACCTCACCCTTTACTTAGCTTCACGCGCTGCTTAAAAAGACTCTCACTAGTTTTTCGCTGTCCGCTCCATTTCAGGGGGCGCCTATACCCGCATCACCTGGTCTTGGAGCTGAGCTAAAACGCAAAGTTGTCTTCCCGGCAAACTTCCAATAAGGATAAACGTCATGGCAAAACCTGCAGGCAAGAGGAAATGGGCGATTGCCGAGGGCTATATACCGGCCTGGAGCAACGGTCCGGAACCCGAATTTACCAGCCACGAAACATTTTGCATCTTGAATACTGGCGATAGCGACGCTCACGTGGAGGTAACGATCTATTTTTCCGACAAAGAACCCGTCGGTCCCTACAAGGTGAGAGTACCCGCAAGGCGTACGCAGCATGTGCGTTTCAATAATCTCACGGTTCCCCAGCCGATTCCGACTGACACAAATTATGCCAGCCTCATCGAATCCGACGTTCCGATAGTCGTTCAGCATACACGCCTTGACTCGCGACAGGCCGAAAATGCACTGGTCAGCACTATTGCCTATCCTGTCGAGTAGGGGAAGTGCGGGGTTGGGGGATCAAAACGTGAAAAGGAGCAGGGCTCACCGGGCCGTGCTGTTGATCCTGCCGCTCTCGGTTGCCGGCCTGGTTTGTGCTTCGGCCTCTCAACAGCCGTGCTCCGGGACCCCCGCTGGATCGTAGCACCCCCAAGGGTGGTTATAAGAGCAGGCGATGCGGTCCTTACCCGCTAGACAAGGCAGCCAACTCGAGGAGCCTTTTGGCCGTCTGTGGGGCCGCTCCCGTATTCTCGTGCTTAAAGGACACCAGCACATCCTTCCAGTTTTGGGCCCCGCACAAGGCACGCCCAGTTGCTCAGTTCCTTTAAGATACCAAATAGCGTTTTGGACCATGATCGAGCCGAGAGTGAGGCCATGTAGGCTACGGACGGAAAAACCGGCCATAATATAGAGTTATGCGCTAGAGGCCCGAGAATCAAGACCAGTGAAAAGTGGACCAGCCTTGCTATTCGTTAAGGCCATTATTAATTTAAAAATCAGAGAGATAGCAAAGCAACTACAGTAATTTTTTAGCCAAACCATTATGAATCTGCGGTCGACTTTGGGCAAGCCGCGCAGGGGAAGTCCGAAGACTATCCGGGAGCAAAACTCGATGGCAACTCCTAAGATGAGTCAAGTGGCGGTAATTCAGGGCCTCTATCTCTTTATTATGGCGGTTTGGCCCCTGGCGAGCATGCAATCTTTCCTGCGCGTGACAGGGCCTAAGGCCGATCTTTGGCTGGTGATCACTGTCGGGCTTCTTCTGGCGATTATAGGCGCGGTATTGATCAGCGCCGGCTTCTGCAACAGAACCCAGTACGAGTTTGCTTTTCTCGGTTTTGGCACGGCGGCGTCGCTAGCGGCAATCGATATCTATTTTTCTATAAAGGCAACGATTTCTGCTGTTTACCTGTTGGATGCACTCATCGAAGTGGGCTTTGTTGTTTTGTGGCTTTGGAGCGCGGTCGGGCGAAAAACAAAGGTCTACCATAATTGATGCGCTAAAGGCGTAAAGGCGATGGGTTGCACCGCGTTTCACCCATCCTGCAAGTGGAGTCTCATGCAAGGCGGGCCCCTTTGAACTGACAATTACCCACACATGCGCCCACCTACCTCCTTTTGCAATGCCTCGCGCCCGGAGGGGCTTAGCTCGATCGCCCCCCTTTGGGGGGATTTACTCTGCCGCGCCAGAAACAACGAAACAACTGTCCAATCGGGGGGGCAAGGATCCGGTCAAAAACGAGCGACGATTTAGCTAGGCGAAAAAACCCGATGATCGGGTTTTCTATCGGCAGAGTAAAAGATTTCGGGTTATCCAGTACTCAGGTTTTTCGACCTCGATATCCTTCAAGAACAGGGACGGAGCTTACTGCGTGCTGTACGAAAAGACTTGAAATCCCCCCAACCCCCCTTTGCAAAAAAGGGGGGCGATCGAGCCAAGCCCCTCCGGGCAAATCTCCGCTAAGGGGCAAATGGGCGCATGTGTGGGGAATTGTAAGGAAAGGAATGAGCAATGACTGAGAATAGAGGTTTGGAGCTTTGTAAGCATACTCCGAGTTGGGACCTGCTCAGGCGTTCAATTAGAATTGAGGAGGGCAAAGGCCTCGATTATGCAAGGGCTAAGAGGCTTGCGGACCAGGAGGCGGCAAAGGCGAGCAGCGAGCCGATGCTGCTCGCCTGGTATGATGCCAAAGAGGGCAAATTCTCCCCCGGGGTGGAATGCTGCTGCCACACCAATAAGAAACCATCCTGGCTCATTTATGCCGAGACGCGCGGCGGTGAAATTCAAGTCGTTATTAACGATCTCGAATACGTATTTGTCTACCGTCCCTAGTCCTTCAAGTAGAGGAAAAAAACAGAGAAGCGCGGGGAGCAGTGCTCCCCGCGCCCAAAGGGGTTGCAGCAATTCCCGTTGGGCGTCAAAGGGCAGATGATTTCCCTGGATATTCGATATAGCGCTCGGCCCAAAGCGACCAAAGCAGAACAGGGTCATAAAAAAAAATCAGAAAAATTGCCAAGAACCTGCATTCCATCCACTTCA
>JARLHO010000065.1 GCA_031292215.1 Syntrophobacteraceae bacterium
GCCTCCGTGTCTCTGTGGTTTGCTTTGGTTTTGTCGCGGCTAACCAGCGCTGCGTTGGAAAAGAACCTGCCCCCGGAACATCTTTTCATTGCTTTGGGTGTTCCGAAGCAACATGAGAGACTGTGGTGAACGCTTACGAAATCGGCAGTGTTCCGGTAAATACCCAGCCAGAAAGGGTTGCTGCGAATATCAACAGCTAGTGCGAACAGAGCCTATCCCGTTGGTTCAGAGTGGTGCATAAATCGAACAAAATTGCCTTCCATGCAGGGAAAGACACTGGTGAAAAGTATTGGAAAGACAACCAGGCTCCTTTCCCCTGATAGCGATAGTCGCCTCGGTATAACCGATCGATTCGCCCGAATGGATGGCGGTTCCCGCGGCGATCGGCCCCTCGGTTGCAACCGCTTTTATCGGCTCCCCGCATCGTCTTCAACGGAACCAACGTTTTTGTAAAACCGTTTGGCCCGCGTGCGCCCCCAAAATGGCAATCGTTCACCACGAAGAGCCACCGTGGTTTTATAGCCCGCCCTTTTGCACTTCCACCTCCAAAGTCTCGAAGGTGCGGTATTGACGCGGACAACAGGCGCGCTTATTGTTCGTTGACCCGGGCGCACTCATCTAATATACTGAAAATATACAAGTATTGATCCCAAAAAAATCGAGGAGGCGCCCGACGTGAGTGTGGAACGTCTGAGGGAAGCTTTGCTTGACGGAGACCAGAACCGGGCCGTACTGGAAGCGAAGCGCCTTGTAGATGGCGGAGCTCCCGGCGAGACCATCGTCACTGAAGCCATCGAGAAGGTCATGGAACAGCTCGGCGCCAAGTGCACGGTGGAGCAGTTCAATTTGCTCGAAATCATGTTGGTGGGCCGAGCCGTGACGGCTGTTATGAAGGGGCTGTTCCCGGAGGGCGCGCCTTGCGCAACGGTTAAGGGCGCCGTTGTTTTGGCGAGCCTGGAGGGCGATGTTCACGATCTTGGCAAAAACATTGTCAAAACGGTCCTGACCGCCAAGGGAATCGGGGTGATCGACTGCGGCAAGGACTGTTCTCTCGATAAATTGATCGAGGCAGCTAAGAGGGATAACGCCCGGTTTATCTGTATCAGCGGTCTGATCACCTCCGTTGTTCCCCAGGTTCGCCGGGTCAAAGGACTGTGCCTGGCAAGGGGTTTGGGGCAGATTCGGGTGGTTGCCGGCGGCGCGGCGCTCAAGCAGTCGACCGCGCAGAGCTTGAACGTGGATTATGTGGCTGAAAATGCCTTCGATGGCGCGCGCTACATTGAAGAGATTGTTGAGGCCTCACTGTGAACGGTGTGGAACGAATTCTTGCCGCGATGAGCTTAGATGCAACGGATCGCGCGCCCGTGATTGCGCAGGTCTTTGGCCACGCGGCCGTTGTGGCCGGCGTCCCTCTGGGCCGATATGTGCAAGATGGGGCAACGCTTGCCCGCTGCCAGTTGGAAGCCCTGGAACGTTATGGCTACGATGCCGTTTTCGCCCTCATGGATGCGACTGTGGAAACCGAAGCCATGGGTTCGGTTTTAGACTACAGGACAAACAGTTACCCAACGGTAAAATCTTACGCCCTGGAGAGCGAAAGGGGAACGGACGATCTTATTTTGCCCGATCCAAAACGGGACGGCCGTATGCCCGAAATCCTCAAGGCGGCGCAGATATTGAGGGAAAAAGTTAAAGACAGTACGCTTGTGGTGGGGTGTGTGCTCGGTCCGCTTACCCTGGTCGTCCAGTTGCTCGGGGCGGAGTCCGCACTCTATCTGGCCATCGATGACCCGGAGAAGTTTGCCTCCCTGTTGGATTTGGCAGCCGATGCGGTCATAGGATTTGGAGAAGCCCAAATGGTGGCGGGAACTCACCTGCCCATGGTTTTCGATCCCTCTGCCTCAGAGGATTTTGTCCCTCATCAATTCTTCCGGGAAATGGAGGCGCCCCGGCTAAAACGGGTCTTCGAGGCTTTCCGCAAGGCCGGCGCCTGCGGCAACTGGCTGCATATCGCCGGGCCGGTCGAGCACATTTTGCCGCTCTACGGCGAGATCGGCGTAAACATCGCCAACTTCGACTACTGTGTAGCGCCGGTGAGGGCACGGGAGGCGCTTCCGCAACTTTGCCTGGAGGGCAACATAAAATCGCTCGATTTTGTCGATAGCTCACCGGGCGCCATCGCGGCGCAAAGTGGCCAGTTGATGGACTTTTTCGAAGACCGTGGAGGATTCATTCTCTCTTCGGGTTGCGAGATTCCGCCCGAGTCAAGGCCCGAGAACGTAGTGGCCATGGTGTCCTCAACCGTTGGGAGGAGACCTGTTCGATGCCGTGGCTGAGCGTGGGAGAGGGTGTGCGGATACCTTTTCAACCGGGTATGTCCGTGCGGGACATCCTGGATGGGACAGATCATCGGGTCCGCTCGGGATGCTCGGGAACGGGGGCTTGCGGTCTATGCCTGGTGCGGATCGAACAGGGGAGCGCGGGTGAACCCACGCAGGTGGAAAGGCTCCATCTCGATCACGCTTCGCTCGAAGAAGGCCTTCGACTGGCTTGCCAGATAATAGCTTCCGAAGACCTCAGGATAACCATTGTAGGTCGCGCACCCCGACCCGGATGGAAAAGAGCGGTTCGGCGCGCGGTTAAAGAGTATGGCATCTTCGAGCTAGAAGAGGTGGCTGCCGGGGTGGTCCATCCGCTTGGAATCGCTGTCGATCTTGGAACCACTTTTATCGGCCTCTCGCTTTGGGATTTGACTTCGCGTCGTTGCGTGAGCGATCGGCAGGGAGTAAATCCCCAGGCTGAGCATGGCTCGGATGTCATGACGCGGCTCCTGTCGGCTTCCCGATCGGAGCAAAAAGCGAGGAGACTGCAGGAGCTAGCGTTTGAGGCCATCGGGGAAGCCCTTGAGGATATCGGCCTGCGGGAAGGAATCAATTTGGAGCAGGTCGTCCGGATAGTTCTTGTGGGCAATACAGCCATGCTCACACTCCTTGGCGGGACCAACCACGAACTTTTGCTCAAGCCCCGATACTGGACGCTCCCCATAGACAGCCCGGGCCACTGGCTCCAAAGATGGCCGGCCCGACACGCCATTCACCCGGGCGCCTCCGTTTGGGTGGTACCCTCGCTGGCCGGGTTTGTGGGCTCCGATTTACTCGCAGGCGTCTTGTCAACGGAAATGACGGAAAAGAGTGAAGGAGCTCTTCTTATCGATTTTGGGACCAACACCGAGATTGCCTTGTGGGACGGGAAGTCCCTGTGGGTGAGTTCGGCAGCCGGGGGGCCCGCTTTCGAAGGAGCCGGCATCGGCTGTGGAATGCCGGCGGAAAGAGGGGCCATCTTTCGGATAACTTTAGAAAACTCGATCTTGGCGTTTGATGTGGTCGATAACGCTGAGCCGCTCGGCCTGTGCGGGTCGGGTCTTGTCGATCTTCTGGCGGTCCTGGTCAGATCGGGGAGGCTGGACGAGGCGGGCAGATTTCTGCCAACCATCCCTGCGGATGGGTTCGTGCTTTCCAGCGCCCCCCCTGGAATCGTGTTGACGAAAAGGGACGTCGATACGATTCAAAGGGCGAAGGCGGCCATTGCGACAGGGGTCCAAATACTCATGGCCGAGGCGGGCCAGGGAGGAAAGCAAATCAAGCGCTTATACGTCGGAGGGGCTTTCGGGCAATGGCTGGATATAGCCAACGCTCAGCAGATAGGGCTTCTACCAGACATTGAGGCCACCTCGATACGGTTGTGCGGCAACACTGCGCTTGCGGGATGCGAGGATCTCTTGATGTCGCCCTCCTCGGTGAAGAGTCTGGAGCGCATAAGGGGTTGCGCGAAGGTAGTCAATTTGTCGGATCACGATGGTTTCCATGATTCCTTTATGGAGAACCTATATCTGCGAAGGATGAAGATAGGTTGAAGGGAGGCTGCGATAAGGGACCGGACGGATTTTCGAGATAACTCCGCGGAGCTTATGGCCGTTCATAAGGCTTTTTCCAAAACGGCTCAGTATCTGGCGAGTCTTACCGCTCAGCAGGACCTGTGGACAGAGCTTGCGAAGTCGCTCTATAGCTTTTTTGGAGCGGACGTCGTTGGCTTCGGCGATCGGGAACCGCAGGGAGGAGTTCGGATATACCATCTGGGTTTCAGGGGCAGAGAGCACCCCTTTTCAGAAACAGACAGGGAGGAAATGAAGCGAGACATCGGTGACGTCCTGGACAGCGGATTTCTGACAACACGCCTGATCCAGGCGCCGGAGCCGGGCCAGTTTTTGTTCCTTCCGATGACCCACAAGGGGTTAACGAGTGCGGTCCTGGTGATCGGCCATTACTCGCCCCTGCCCTTTACAAACGAATGGATCGATGCCTACCTGTCGACCGCAGCCATAGCGGGAACCCTGTTTGCGCGATTAAACGCCGAAAAGGCGCTGCTCGAAGCCCACGAAAATCTCGAAAGTCGCGTAAGGGAGCGGACAGCGGAGCTGCGCGCTTCCAATGAGAGCCTGCACAAAGAGATCGTTGAGCGCAGGAAGGCCGAAGATGAGCTCAAGTCCGAAAGGGACTCTCTTAACACGCTTATGGAGGGGCTGGCGTCTTCAGGGGTTGGAGTCAGCGTGGTGAGCTCGGAGTTTGAGATATTGTCCCAAAATGAGGTGATGGCGGAGCGGTTCGGGGAAATCGGAGGAAGGCGTTGCTACGAGGCTTACCGGGGCATGGAGACTTCCTGCGGCGGCTGCCACATGCGCGAGGCCATAAGGGAGGGCAGCGCCGGGCGCACCAGCTTCATCGCCAGAGACGGCCGCACGTATGAGTTGTTTGTGGCGCCGCTAAGGGGTTTGACTGGAACCGGCAACCGGGTCATCGAGGTATTCGGCGACGTCACCGCGCTCAAGCGGGCGGAAGCTGAAAGGATCGAGATGGAAAAGCGGCTGCAAAGTTTAGAGAAGGTGGAGAGTTTGGGTCGCATGGCCGGTTCTATCGCCCATCATTTTAACAACAAGCTGGCCACGGTGTTGGGAAACCTTGAACTGGCTCTCTGGGATCTGGCTGAAGAATCGGAAGTTCGCGCGAGCATCGTCGAATCGATGAAAGCCGCGCATCAAGCGGCCGATGTCAGCCTGATGATGCTGGCGTATCTGGGTCAAACCACCGGGCGAAAAGAACCCGTGGACCTTGTGGAAACGATCCGGGAATCTCTTAAATCCTCCAGCGTCTCCATTCCTCGACATGTACGCTTAGAGACCGATTTTCCGCCGGGCAGACCGATTATTCTCGGAGATAATCTGCACGTAAAGCAGATTTTCGCCAACCTGGTTTCCAATGCCGTTGAAGCCATAGAACAAAATGAAGGTAACCTCACCGTGTCCGTACACGTGTCGCAGGGCGCCGAGATTCGGGGATTTCGGTTTTTCCCGATGGATTGGGAGCCGAAGGCGGAACAATATATCTGCCTTTCCGTATCCGATACAGGCTGTGGTATAGAGTTGACTACAATCGAGAAGCTCTTCGACCCCTACTTTTCGACCAAATTCACAGGGCGAGGCATGGGCTTGCCCGTCCTCCTCGGTTTGGCGCGGGCGCATAACGGGGCAACAACCGTTGTGAGCAGTCCTGGCGAGGGCAGCACGTTCAGGGTCTTTTTCCCCTTGCATGCCATGGAAGCAGCCCCGCCGTTCAAGGAAACACCGCATACCGATAAAGGGGCGCAGGACAGAGCATTTGTTCTCCTGGTAGATGACGATCCGTGGGTTCGCAATATGGCCCAAAGCATGCTTAAGCGGATGGGCTACGGGGTTCTTGCGGCTTCGGGGGGCGCCGAAGCGTTGAAATTGTTCGAAGAAGATCCCGACCGGGTCCGCATTGTGATCACCGATCTTACCATGCCGGGAATGGACGGGTGGGAGACCCTGACGGCCCTGCGAAAAATCCGGCCCAACGTTCCGGTGGTTCTTGCAAGCGGATACGATCTGGCGCTCGCCTTGGACAGAGACTGCATAGAGCAGCCCAATGCCTTTGCGCACAAACCGTACTCGATGGGGGAGTTAAAGTCGGCAATCGATAAGGCCTTGCAGCAGGCTGTTAGCAAATGACTCCTTCTTTTCAGTCATGACTTTGCCCTCCCGATTCAAGTTTTTTGAGCCGTGGGTTAAAACCCATCGTTCGGAGGCTTCGTGAAGGCGATCATGGTTTTCGCCTATGCACCCAAAAACTTGCGGGAATGGAGTTTAAGCCCCTTCCCCTTGAGCGTCATGAGGGTCGAAGCGCCATGGGCGATCCTCTCCCTGGAGCTGTTGTATATGGTTGCCTCGGCATAGCTGATGGATTTACCCGAATGGATGGCGGAGCCTTCGGCGATCAGCACGCCGGCTTCCACCGCTTTTAAGTAGTTGAGTTTTAAATCGATATTTACCATGCCGCAATCTTCGGGAATTCTCATGAAAGCCGCCCAAAACGTTGCGGTATCGATTAGCGTCGCCAATACTCCTCCGTGGACCACGCCGAAAGGCTGGAGATGGTATGGGCCGGTTTGCAGTTCGATCACCGCTCGATCCAAATCGATGGCGGCAACCCTCATCGCTATGTGTTCCGGGTAGGGGCTGGCGTTTGTAAGTGTAATCAATTCGCGGATATATTCGGGGTTAAGATCTGGCAAATCAATTCTCCATCTTTTGGGCAAGGTTACAGTTTCCGCGTATTTTCAGGTGATTATAGCATCGTTGCCGTAGAGCGCAACAGTATGGAAATACCTTAATCCCACCCTTTTTTTGAGTTACAATCGGTCGCGGTTTTGTTTGCAGCCGAGTCGATACATTTTCAGGGTAAGGAAACAGATATATGCTTCGTCTTGATATGATTCGTGTTTTTCAAATGGAGATTACCAACCCCGATCATTTCACGGTAACACTGGAGCTGGTTCCGGGGCGGGAAGCTTCGGGCAGGGCAGTCGATACCGTTATGGGCATCGCCCGGGACGCGATGAGCGATGGGCGGGTATCGGCCGTTTCCATTACCGACAACCCCGGCGGCAACCCATCTCTTAGCCCCGATGTTCTCGGGTACAATATTTTTGAGATCGGTATGGACGTAATCGTTCACTTCACCTGCCGCGATTCCAACCGGGTGGGCATGGAGAGCCGCGCCCTCCAACTGGCCATGATGGGCATGAAAAACATCCTGGCGTTAAACGGAGACTATTCGGGCAGAGGATTTGGCGGGCAGGGGGCCCCGGTCTTCGATCTGGATTCGGTGCAGTTGCAGATCATGCTGGGCCTTTTGAGCGAGCGGATGAATGACTCGGGAGATCCTGACGGTTTTTTTACCGGCTGCGCCGTATCGCCTTTTAAGAGTACGGAAGGAGAGTGTTTCGCCCAATATGCCAAGCTGTGCCGCAAGGCGGCCGGAGGAGCAAAATTCGTTATAACCCAACTGGGCTATGACGCCAGAAAATTTGAGGAATTGATTCAAATTGAAAAGGCCATGGGGCTAAATATGCCCACATTGGGGTCGGTCTACGTGTTGACCCCTAAGGCGGCGGCCATTATGAACGGGGGCAACGTGCCCGGCGCAGTGGTAACCGATAAGCTCCTGAGGCGCGTCCAAAAGGAGTGGGAAGATAAGTCCTCGGGGCGCCTTGCGTCCATAGAGCGAGCAGCCCGGCTGGCCGCGGTTCTTAAGGGGCTGGGATATGCCGGTATGCACATCGGGGGAATACATCGCCGCTTCGATACGGCGGGCCGCATATTAGACCGCTTCGAAGAAATTAAGGACCAATGGAAGGAGTTTTTAGCCGATTTTGACTTCCCCCAGCCAGGTGGATTTTACGCTTTTCCCACCTCTTCCGCAAATGGCGATAAAGCGCCCCTTTTTGGCAAGAATCCTCCCGGAGCAGGCTTTTTGGAGGCCTTACGGTATTCACTGTTTAGACGGGCGCACAACACTTTTTTCGACTCCCGCCACCTTCTTAGTCCCGTATACCGCAAACTGTCGGAGACGGTCGACCGCATGCCTGCCGGAAAATTGTTAATGCGCGTTGTCGAAGATATTCCCAAGCGGGTCCTCTTTGACTGCCAAAGATGCGGGGACTGCGCGATTCAGCACGTGGGTTTTTTGTGCCCCGAATCGCAGTGCGCCAAACATATCCGAAACGGGGCGTGCGGGGGCAGTAGCAACGGGCGCTGCGAGGTGTTTCCCGACCGGCCCTGCGTATGGGACCGCGCCTATCGGCGCATGGTAAACGCAAAAACGACCGATCAGTTGAGCCGGGGGTGCGTGCCGCCTCGCATGTGGGAGCTAAACCAAACCTCGTCGTGGCTAAATTATCACCTGGAACGCGACCACCAGGGCCCCGAGAACCAGATAGCCACAAGATGCAGGTCGGCCGGCTGCCGGCTTTTGCCCGGTTAATTTTCGGGGGCGCAGGGCGGGGGCGGTTCCCACGTACCCCCGCCAAGGGCCGTTAAAAGGGCTGAGGTGTCCTGGAGGCGAAGCGCCTTGGCCTGAATGACTCCGATTTTAGCCTGCTGATACTGGTTGTCCGCGGATAGGAGATCGAGATAGCCGGCAAGGCCGGACTCGTAATTGGATTGGACAAGTTTTAGGTTTTGCGCGGCTGCGGCAAGGGATTCGGACTGGGCTTGGAGTCCGTCTGCGTCAAATTCGAGCGCGCGAAGGGAATCGGCCACCTGCTGAAAACCGGAAATCACGGCCTGGCGATAATCGGAAATGGAGGCATTGTAGGCCTGAATTGCCGCGCGGCGTCTAAACCAGAGGGTTCCGCCGTGGAATACGGGCTGGGCTGCGTTTGCCGCAAGGGACCAAAAGTTTGCGCTCGAAGCAAAGAGGCTGGTGATGTCGGTGTTGTTTTGGCCGAAGGTTCCGCTGAGAGTGATGTCGGGGAAAAGGGCGGCGGTGGCTACCCCGATATTTGCGCTCGCGCCGCGCAACTGCGCTTCGGCGGCCAGGATATCGGGCCGGTTGCGCACAAGTTCCGAGGGCAGTCTCACCGGGACATTGGCTGGAAGCGTTACATCGTCTAGAGCGATCCGCGGGGGCGTCCACTGCTGCGGGGTTTTTCCGAGAAGGGCCGTTAACAGGTGCTCCGACTGGCTGAGGTTTTTTTGGAGCGCGGGAAGGGTTGCCCGGGTAGCTTCGAGCTGAGTCTTTAGCGCGAGGACGTTGGAGTAGGGGACCGTACCGCCTTCGGCCTGGCTCTGCGAGATTTTTAACTGGTTTTTTTCAAAGGCGATAATCTGCTGTGTGGCCTTGATTTGGGCTTCGTAGGCAGCCCGGGCGATCGCGGCATTTACCACGTTTCCAACCAGGCTAAGATACGCGGCCCGTGCGGTTTGTTTCCGATACTCCACCTGCGCGGCAAGATTTTCCACCTGGCGGCGCTCGCCTCCGAAAAGATCAAGGGTGTAGCTTATCGTGCCTTCGAGCGTATAGAGAGTAAAGAGGGAACTCTGTGCGGGGCTCCCGAATTTTAGCGGGGAAAACTTCTGGCGCGTGGCATTAAAATCGGAATCGACCCGGGGGAAAAATACGCCATATCCTGCCCGAAGCTCCTCCCGGCTCTCCTGGAGACGGGCCAGGGCCGACTGCAGGTTCGGGCTTCCAAGAATTGCCTCTTGTACCACGGCGTTAAGAGCCGGGGATTTGAACGCCTCCCACCAGGTTTTCCCGATCTTTTGGCCCATTTCCAGGCGTTGGGACCGGCCGGCGGCGGCAACCGTTTTTTCGAGCGGCTTTGTATTGGTATACCTGCCAACCGGGGGGGGAGCCGGGCGAACGAAGTCGGGCCCGACCTCGCAGCCGGCAGATAACAGGGCGGTTGCCGCAAGGCATAGGAGACAGAGGAGGAGGCGAATCGCAGATTTTGTGGTCATTTATTGCGCCCGCCGTTCTTTGCCTGGATGTAGACGTCTACGAGCTGCCCGGGGTAAACGTTCATGTCCTTTCGGGGCTTAAACCTGAAAAGGACCGGCAGCACCCTCACATCGACCTTTTCCGTTCTTTCATTGGAGAGTTCTATTTTTGGCGCTACATAGGGCTGAATGCGCACGAACTCAAGGGGAACGTTTATGTCGGCGCCCCTTACGAACATGCGCGCCACCATCTGCGAGGGCTGCGGGAGCCGGGGAATGAGGATTTCATCGACATAGCAGCGCACCTGGCGCCAGGATTGCGCGTGGGCCATGACGACAGCCGGCGTATAGCCCCGGGTATAAGTATCGTAGGTTCCCGCCGTGGAAAGAAAGCTTCCAACGGCAGCGTTTACCGAAAGAACGACCCCGTCGACCGGTGCCCGGAGGGTATACTTGGCCAAAAGGGCCTTTCCGGCTTCATAGGTTTTGGAAAGGGCCTCGTAGAGGTGCTCCTGGTTTTGAATATCGAAGATCCAGGCGCCGGCCCGGGTCAGTTCGTAATTTTTTACAGCCGTAGCCAGGTTTGCCTCGGCGACTTTTTCCGCATCGATCGCATCGGTTAACTGTTTTTTGCTGACCGATTTGGGGTTCAAGGAAAAGGATTTTTGGACGAGGGCCAAGTCGTCTTTGGCCGCTTTGAGGGTGGCCGTGGCAGCTATCACCCGGGCATTGGAGACGGAGAGCACCTCTTTTCGGGGCTGGGCCTTAAGTTGGCGAAGCGATGCCAGGGCGGCGGCGGCCTGGGCCTTTTGCTGCTCGACGGTGGCTTTCTGAACGGAGGCGTCCAGCATTACAAGGGGCGTCCCCCGGCTAACCGTTTGTCCTTCGGCGACCGGCAGGTTCACCACAGTTCCGGGCACTTCCGCAAATATGTCGATGTTCGATGCGTGGGACTGATAGGATTCGACGATCCCGTTGGCGTACACCCCTTTTGCGTACGGGTCCCGGGCGGGACTAAACAGGGGAGGCAGGGGCGGTTTATGGAACGCGGACACATAGGCGCTAACCAGACCCGCAACGGCCCCAGCGATTGCCAGAACGATCAGGAGCTTAACCTTCAATCTTGCCTCCGCTCCTCACATTGATAATTTGTCCGTCTTCCATTTCGATCATGCGATCCGCAAGCCCGAATATCCTGCTGTCGTGGGTGACGATCACGATGCACCTCTTATCGTTTAGGATTTCGTTTTTTACAAAATCTAGAATCTTTTTTCCGGTCGCTCCGTCAAGGGAGGCGGTGGGCTCGTCGAAGACCAGGATATCGGGGCGGCCGACGATGGCGCGGGCTATCGCCACGCGCTGCTGCTCTCCACCGCTCAGTTTGGTGGGCGGCAGGGAGGCCTTTTCGGCCAGTCCGACGACTTCTAGAAATTCCAGGGCGATTTTCATCGACCTGTTCCAGTCCTCTTTTTTGAGGATCAGCGGAATGGCGACATTTTCCACCGTGGTGAGCTTGGGGAAAAGGTGGTAGTCCTGAAATACGAAACCGACTTTATTTAGCCTGAAATCGGCGATCTCATTGGGGCTTAGCCCCCAGATGTCCCGGCCCTCGACGATCACGCTGCCCGCATCGGGTTTGAGGATGCCGGATATAAGGCTCAAAAGAGTTGTCTTGCCGCTGCCCGAGGGTCCGACAACGTAGAGCATCTCCCCCCAAAGGGCCTCAAAGCTTACGCTGCGGATGGCGTACGTTTTGGCCGGACCATCTCCAAACGATTTTTCCAGAAGGATCGCTTTTATCGCCTCGGCCATATCAACCCCTAAAGATTTCGAAGGGCTGGACCCTGATCACCTTTTTTACGGCGATAAGGCTCGAAAGCGCTGCGATCAAAAGCACCAGGACAAAAGCCAGAGCCAAGTTCCAGTAGTCTATGTCGGCGGTGTAGTTGGGAACGAACCGCTTTCCCGCAGCGATTAGAAGCGAGGACATTCCCACGCCGAGACCGTAGCCGACAACCGATGCAAAGGTCGCCTGAAAGAGGATCATGAGAACCAGTTCGGAATTTTTGGCGCCGATCGCCTTTAGCGCTCCGAACTTTTCGAGGTTTTCGAGTACGAACGTGTAGAAGGTTTGGCCGGAAATGGAAAGGCCCACCAAAAAGCCGATTACCGTCATAAAGAGTATGTTGGTCCCAACGCCCGTCTGGTATTTGTAATAGTTGGAGACCTTTATTTCGAATTGCCGGTCGGTCATCGCCATGTAGCCGATATTTGCCACGTCCTTTATAATGGCGGGTATGGCTGCCTCGCTTTTGGGTTTAACGAGGACATATCCTATCGTGAACCGGGCGTTTGGCAGATACTGGACAGCGCGGCTGTAGGTGGTGTAGAGGGTGGGGATTCCGAAAAGATTGCCAACGGGCACACGGGCTATGCCCACGACCACTCCCCGGTGGTCGTTTATCTCGAAGGTGGTCCCAAGGCTCGGACTGTCCAGCTTGGCGTACTCCTGGTCCTTTACGACGATGAAGGCGTTATCGGCAAAAATATCTTCCATCCGGCCTTCGATCATATCGGGGCGTCCGATCAGGCTGGTGTCGTCGAGGCCCAGGACGGTCGCGGGCTGGTAGACGCCGTTTTTTAATTTCACAAGGCCTACGCCCGAATAGAGGGGAACGGCATATTTTACGCCGTTCATGCTGCGAACGGCATCCAGCACGTAATCGGGCAAAGGAATGGTGTTTAGGGGGTTTTGCACCGAAGGGTCCATGACCCAGACGCGCGCGCCGGTATTTATTACGGTGGAGGACGCCTTGGCGAGGATCCCGGAAAATATCGACGTCAGTTGCACGATAAGAAAAATGGCGAAAGTTATTCCCACGATCAGCGCGGCAAACTTTCCGCGGTCGTTTACGAGCAGCTTGAGAGCGATTTTTAATATGCCTCTCATCAAAGTTCCCGAAGATGGAAGATGAAGATATTACAGATAATTCTTGTAATTCTTGCCGCTAAATGGATTTGTATCTTAGTTTAGTGGGTTTTAAGGCTTACCGCAAATTAATTAGTGTCCATGGCCGGCGGCGTGTCGCCGCAGACGGATTGCCAAGCCCCGACCTGCCCGACTGGCTGCGCCGGCGGCAGCTCGGACGGCAGTCCGCACCGCCTTGCCGGGTGACGCGCCGGCTCAAGTTTCGTCCTCGATAAAACCCCGTCTAAAAACGGGGCGGCGCCGCTTATATGAAACTTCATTTGTTGGGCTAAGCGCAGCCCAACAAAATAATCGTATAGGAAACGTCAAGTTTCATTCTCGTTCAAACCGCGCCTGAGGACGCGGCGGCGTGGCTTATTTGCAACCTTGCAATAAGGAGACAGGTGGGCGCATGTGTGGGTAATTGTAAGTTGAAAAAAAGGGGGGGCGATTGGGCCTCGCCTCCGTCGCAGTATCGCGCATGCCGCCATCACTTCCTGTAGCGTAGTTCGAACTTGAGGGGCGTTTTGCCGGCGACTCTGCCGGCCTCCTGCACCACCAGGGCGCGCTCTTTGGGGAGCCGCACGACGCCACGCACGCAAATGGCTTCCCCGTCGAATTCGACATCGAGGGTCGGCATGAAAAACGGAAGGCCGGTAAAAAGGCGCGCCTTTATATCGTATGCCAGGCCTCTCATTTGGAGCTCTTTTACGGCTTTTTCGTCCACCAGCCGGTCCATTTCGGAAAGACTAACGGAGAGTTGGGCCGCAATACGCTCGATCGAAACGAGGGTGGTATCGAGGTGAAGGTCATAGTCTGCCGGGTCTTTACCGTCTTTTCCGTAGACGGTGAGCAGGAAGCCCGCTCTTTCCCGGTCCGTTGTCTCGATTAGCCGACGGGCCGAGTCCTCGTCGATCCCTTCCCGGCCGGAAACCCTTGCGATTCTTTGCTCAAGGCTTGCCACAACCCTTACGCGAAGGGCAAACGGGACTCCTTTGAGCAAAAAATTGCCTCCCCGCCCCATAATGAGCGCCCTGTCCGAGACGGCTTCCTTTATCATCGCCGACTGGACCATCGCCACAAAAGCGCGGTAGGTCCAGTCATACCTTTCCCATGCTCTTGGCGTGCGTTCGTCCATCCCCTCGGACCATTTGTCCCATTTGTGGCCCGCCTCTTTTACGCGGGCAATTAGGCGCTCCCTGTCCAAAAATCCGTATCCCAGACTGTTGGCCGCAAGGAGTCCAATCTCTTGTCCCCCACTGCCCATATCTCTTGAAAGCGTAAGGACGGCCATAGATTACACCCCGGTCCTTTCTTTACGTTCATCCCCGGCATTGGCGGCCTGGTCGGCGGCAATTATGCGTTTTAGCAGGATTTTTCCGATAACAATCACCAAAAGCGCGCAAAGCGCCTCAAATCCGTAGAGGGCAAGCGGGGACGGATGGACAAAGCGCAAAACGAGCGGATCGCTCGCAACCATTCCCGCGCCCACCTTGCCGAGCAAGGCCGCCCCCAAATAGATTATGAGCGGATAGCGGTCCATGAGCATTGAGAGCAGGCCGCTCGTAAAGATCACGAAAGGAATGGAGGTCCCAAGACCCAGCACGAGCAGCACCATGTTGCCCCGAGATGCTCCGGCGATGGCTAGCACGTTATCGAGCGACATCGTCAAGTCGGCGACCAGCATGATGCGGACAGCCTGAAAAAGGGTTGCGGCCTCTTTTTCTTTTTCTCCCGGAAACCCCTGGACAAAGAGTTTAACCGCGATCCACAGCAGCGCGATGCCGCCGGCAAGTTTTACAAAGGGGGTATCGAGCACCGAAGCCACGGCGAAAGTGAGAACTATACGGCCAATAACGGCTGCCCCCGCGCCCAGGATGAAGCCCTTTTTCCTTACATGGGGGGGAAGCCACCGGATGGCCATAGCGATCACAACGGCATTATCGCCCGAGAGGACCAGGTTGATGGCCAGGATATTTAGCAGGTCCCAGAAAAAGGTCCAGGTAAGGATGGCGCCCGGATGTCCCAAGTGCAAGAATAACTCCTTTCCCAAGATATTGGCCCGACGCGGGGTATCGATTATAATTCAAAGTAGAATAGTAAAAGTAAAATTTTAAGGGAGTATTCGTAATGGCCGGAAGCGCAAGATTTGGAAAATATGGGGATCTCAAGAGAAAACAGAAGATACGGGCAACGCGGGAGTCGCTTTCCGGGCAGGGGAAGGCGCTTTTCGCATCGGCCAAGGCAGGGAAAGGCTTTTCACGCGAAGTCGCGAAGAGAAAAGACTTCGGAGGGCTCCGGAAAGTTTTAAATTTTCCACCCGCTCGTAAAGCTTAAAAAAATCGGGGGCCAAGTCTTTTCGTCACCTAATAAGGGCATGGGAGAAAGGCCCGGGATGGATGCGAGGCAGATTTTTTCGACCACGGTGACCAGAAGGCTCGCCCTGGCGTTTTCAGGCGTTTGACACCTGGTGCAAAGCTCTTCGAAGGCGCTCTGGAGCATTTGGCGTCTTTTTTCAAGTTTTGCCGATTCTTCCCCTCGGGCGGCGCTCCGTATGAAGTCGTCGAGCCCGCTCCTGCAAGAGGAAAAGGCGCTTAAGACTTCCGGGTCATCCAGTGGCGGCAGGGAGTGTCGGCCCGGCCACGGAAGAGGTCCCAGCGTAAAGGCTGCAGTGGAAAAATCGGTTCCGCTTCTTTCGCATCCGGCCCTTAGAATATCGAGAGCTTCGGCTGCCACTTCCGGGAAAGCGGCCACAAACACCGGCCGGCTTGCGACCGGTCGCCGCGATAGCATCAGAAACCAGCTCTTAATGCGCTTTGCGAGCATAAAAAGGAGGCCGTTTTCATCGCGCACAAGGGTCTCTGGAAGATCGGCGCCCACCTTTTCCAATTCTTCATCCTCCATACCCAGGATATCTCGAAACTCCCGTTCGATCGCGTTCACCCGGTCGTAGTCGGCGTGGATTTCCAATTCCTTCTCATCTAGTTCGCGGGCCATTTCCAAAAAAACCGAAGCCTCGACGATCGGAGTTTCCCGGGTGTCTTTTTCCTGTGCGATTTTTCCCCGCAGTTGCTCCTGGATTTTGTAGCGGGGTTCATCGATATCATCCAGCGCCTGCTTAAGATATCCCAGGACCCCGCCGGAGCCGCCACGAACCTGCGCAAATTCGCGGTATCCTTCGATGGAGGCCTTGATGCGGGAGAAAAGTTCGGCGTCGTTTATAACGTCGCACCCGTAGACACTTTCTTTGGCCCAATCGGGGATCGAACTACCGATGATTTCCAAAACGTTAAGGCGAGTGAAAAAGACGCTCATATTCTTTAGAAGAGTCGGGGAAAGCGTCATGTGGGGAAAAAGGAAATAATCGAGGCTCTCGGTATCGGTCATAATGATCGGTTCTTCCTATGTTCGGATCAGCTCCAGAAAAGATCCTGTTTGGGGAAAGGGCTGTTTTCCAGATCGCAGGCGGCTTTAAGAAGCGTTCGCATGGCTTTTTCGCCTTCGACCCCGACGTCCAGGGAAAATTCATTGACAAAGGCATCGATATGGAGACCGATCACCTCGGAAGACATTTCCTGAGCGTGGCTCTGGATGTAGGGCCATGCCGCCGCGGGGTCTTTTAGGGAAAAAGCGAGGCTTTCCCTGATTTTTTCTTCAACTGTTGCGGCCATCTCGCGTCCGAGATCGCGCCGCATGGCGATCGCCCCGAGAGGCAGAGGTAGAGCGGTGTCTTTTTCCCACCACCTGCCAAGGTCCAGGACCTCATGGAGTCCGTAGGCCTTAAAGGTCCATCTGCCCTCGTGAATTATGACCCCCGCGTCAACCGTTCCCGAGACGACTGCCGGCATTATCTGGTCGAACTGCATCGGGACTCGATTCCCGCGGTGGGTTCCTTCGAGCCGCAGAAGCAGGCTGGCGGTGGTCAACTCGCCGGGGGTAGCGATCATTGCATCGCGCAGATCCTTTATGCTCGCGGGCCGGGCTGAAACGATAAGAGGTCCGCACCCTCTTCCCATCGCGCCCCCGGCCCGCAGCAGCCAGTATTGGTCCAGGATGGTCAAGGCGGCGCTTGCGGAAATCTTGGAGATATCCAGGTTCGTCTTCGCGGCGCGCCGGTTTAACATCTCAACATCTGCCAGCAGGATATCGGGTTCGAAGGGGAGCTCTATTTTTTTCTCCGCCATGGCGTAGAAGATGAACGTGTCGTTGGGACAGGGAGAATATCCAAGAGTTAGTTTCTTCAATTTTTACCCCCATCGCGCGGTAACCGGAAGGACTGCTTAGTGCGGTTATCGAGCAGGCGCATAACTACCGCAATGCAATGGTCACATGCTGCGGGGAGATCCCAGCGGGCCTTTTCGCGGTCGCCGGCCATATTGCTTATGCCCCGAATCTCGAGAAACGGGACGTCAAAGAGAAGGCATGTCTGGGCGATGGCGCTACCCTCCATATTCTCGGCAAGTGCTCCGAAACGGTGGAAACGATCGGAGGCGGTTTGAGCGTCTCCGCTCGTCATGGCGACCGTAAGGCTTGGCCCATAGCGAAGCTCAAAGCCGTGGGCGCCAAGCAGCAGGGCCCCCGAAGGTCCGGTCCCGTAGACGCCCTCCGGCAGGATGGCGCGGATATCTTTTCGGCGGATATGGTCTGCCAGCGGGAAACAATCGCAGAAGGCCCGTCCGTTTTTGTATACCAGGGGGATTCCCATTTCGCTTAGCGGCGCCGGTCCCTCTTTGGTAAGGATCCCTTCATCGGCTACGAGGCACGCATCGGCTATCAGCACATCTGCGATAGAGAGGCCCGAGCCGGAGTAGGCGCCCGCGCAGCCAACGTTGCAAACCTCGCCGGAGGTAAAGTTGGAAAGGGCCGCCGCGGTAATGGCCGCAGCATTCACTTTTCCAATCCCCGTGGTCCCGATTAAAAGCCGCAGATCGCGATAGGCGCGGATCGAGAAAGCGCAGTCGGCAAACCGGACGGTGTCCAGGGTCTTAAGGGCGGCCAGGGGGGCAATTTCCCCTTCGGTTGCTCCAAGGATTGTGAGATCGACTCTTTCCATTTACCTTTTCCGAACTATAAACGGCCAGGTGAGTTTTTACCACCGTTTGCGATTAAATTCAGCAACCGAATTACCCTGAAGACTGCAAGGTAGGCGGGCGGTTCGGGCGCTGCCGATCAATGGCGCCCACATGGGAACTGAACGCCCTTCGTACTCGAAAGAAAAGCTTCGTTAGATTCTCGCTATCCATGGATGGTTCGCTCTCGTAGCCGGCGATCAGCCCGGCAAGGTCAGGGGAATATCTGCGGACCTGGTCAGCCAGTTCGCGTTTCGCGAGAGGAACTTCGCCGTCCAAGATAAGAATATATCTTGCCATCTGATAAATCAAAGATCCGAGCTTTGCTCTTAGTCTTTCCGTGCTTATACTCTTAGAGGTGCAAATATCTTCAGTTAGATTGTAAATCAGTTTACGTTTTCTCAGGATGGAATGTTTACCGATATTTGCATGGGTATATCCGTAAAAATCGAAGATGAAAAGGTTATCGTGGATAATGAGGCCGTGCTTAATAGCCCAAATTACAAGTTCATCCCCACGACAGAAAGCAGTCCTGAAATCGTCTCTGCTGAGGACCTCAACTTGAGCCCTGCGAACCGAACTTTTAGGCCTGAATTGGAATTTATCTCCAGCAACAACGAGCAGATCGATGTCGCTTTGTGTATGCATAGCGCGCCTTGAGGCCGATCCTATAAGCAGTACTGAAAAAATAGGTCTGTCAGTGGAGGCCATAACTTCGTTTGCTAAAAAATATATTTCGTGCGATATTCCGGCTGGCAATTGACCTATTAAGTATGTATCTCTTATCCTCTTAATATCTTGAATAATTTTATTAGTAAAATCCATTGTCCATGTATTGCTATTGTCAATATCAAGGAACCCATATTTTAATTGATCTTGTAAAAATAGTTTCTCGATACCTTTCTGCGACATATACGAATAAAGTTTATCACTCTTAACGCGCTCAAAAATGCGATTGGAAAAGAAATCAACAATCATAAAAAGCAAGTTAAAATTCATATCGCGCTCAATCAAGGTTATCCACCTCTGCAAGAAGGCGCTCCATATATTCATCAATATCCCCAGTATTAGTCTTGCCACTTATTGTGTATCCATGATAATCCTTCTGTATTTGTATATCATTCAACCAATCCTGCAATTGAGTGTAGTCAGTACTTAGCTTGCGTATGTGGAACAAGTATTTGAATACATCTTCTCTGGAAATGTCATCGGCAGAGTAAGCGTCCACTAGCGAACCCACAACTTCCTCCAAGATGTCTTGGCATCCATAAATATATTTTGCACATAGATCTGAATCTTCTACAGCAATTCCCGTTGGGCGTCAAAGGGCAGATGATTTCCCTGGATATTCGATATAGCGCTCGGCCCAAAGCGACCAAAGCAGAACAGGGTCATAAAAAAAAATCAGAAAAATTGCCAAGAACCTGCATTCCATCCACTTCA